>CAZITU010000009.1:0-42749 GCA_964542245.1 uncultured Nitrospirales bacterium
CGGCAACGGCGGCAACATCACGATTGATCCGCAATTCGTCATCCTGGACAGCAGCCGGATCATCGCCAGCGCCATCGGCGGTAACGGGGGCAACATCACCATCGTCGCGGGAGTGTTCCTGGCCTCGCCGGACAGCCTCCTCGACGCCTCCTCGTCGTTGGGCATCTCCGGCACGATCAGCATTCAGGCGCCGCTCTCGAATCTCAGCGGGGCCCTGGCCCCCTTGCCGCAGGAGTTCTTGCAAGTGGCCTCATTGCTGTCAGCCCGCTGCGCGGCGCGGCTGAGCGGCAAGACCAGCAGTTTTGTCCTGGCCGGGCGCGACGGCCTGCCCCCCGCCCCCGGCGGCATGCAGCCAAGCCCGCTGGTTCGGGCGCGGGCGGGAGGCGCTCTATCGGCACAAACCGGACGAAAGGCGCTTGAATCGTACTTGCCGACTCTTGAAGCGCGCCTAGTGGAGAGGGAGCAAGAGTCACTGCTGTCGGAGAGAGGCTGCGGCCGATGATGTGGTGGTTCAGAACCGAGGGGAATGCACAGTGGTCGCCCTGTTTTTACAGGGGAGAGAGAATTGGGTTTTACCTTCGCCTGTTGCTGATGGCGATGGCGCTTGAGACTTCCGTTGTGTGGGGGCAAGCGGTTCCGCCCCCGCTTCCTCTTCCGCTGCCGCCCGAGCGGCCTCCGCTGCCGGAGATCCAACCGCCTCCCCCGCCACCGGAAAAGATATTGCCCCCCGTCCCGCTTCCACCGGAGGGGGAACGCGAAAGACCGCTCCCCGCCATCCGTGTCTTTGTGCGAAAGATCCAGGTCACCGGCAGCACGGTCCTGAGCGAGGAGGAATTGGCCAAGGTGACCGCTCCGTATCTGAACCGAGTGCTGACGTCTGAGGACTTGGAGGCGCTGCGGCTGGCCCTGACCCTCGCATACGTCAACAAGGGGTATGCCACGTCCGGCGCGATTCTGCCTGATCAGACCGTGACGGAGGGCGTGATCACGTTCCACATCATCGAAGGCAAACTGAGCGGCATCGAGGTGGTAGGAAACGAATGGTTCCGCGCAGGCTATATTCGCGATCGCCTGGCCTTGGGAGCCAAGCCGCCCGTCAACATCGCCGCCTTGCAGGAGCGGCTCCTGCTCCTGCAACAAGACCCCCGCATCGAACGCCTGAACGCGGAACTCAAGGCAGGCGTTCAGCCGGGGGAAAGCGTCTTGAAAGTGCGGGTCGCCGAGGCCAGCCCCTTCAAGGGCTGGTTGGAATTTAACAACTACCAGTCTCCGTCGGTCGGCGCCGAACGCGGGCTGGTCACGGTGGCGCATCAGAATATGACCGGCAATGGTGATATTCTGAGCTTCCAGTATGGAAAGTCCGACGGGGTTGATCCGCAAATTGATACGCGGTACGCGGTCCCGATCAACGCCTACGATACGACCCTCATTGTGCAATACCGGAAAAACGACTTTCAGGTTGTGGAGGCGCCATTCACTGTTCTGGAGATCAAGAGCCAATCGGAAATTTTCGGGATCACCGTTCGCCAGCCGGTCTATCGAACGCTGAACCAGGAATTCGCTCTGGCGCTCACGGGGGAGCGTCTCTCCAATCAGACGTTTTTACTGGGCGAACCGTTTTCCTTTTCGCCCGGCGTGCGAGATGGAGAGTCCATCGTCAGCGCCGTACGCTTCTCCCAGGAGTGGGTCCATCGGGCCCCGAACCAAGTGATGGCGGCGAATTCCCGATTCTCATTCGGGGTGAACGCATTAGGGGCGACGATCAACGATGCCACGGTCCCGGACAGCCAGTTTTTCGTCTGGTTGGGCCAGTTTCAGTTTGCCCGCCGGCTGGACCCCTGGGGGGTCCAGCTCATCAGTCGAGTTGATTGCCAGCTTGCGAATGACCGCCTCTTCCCCTTGGAACAGATCGCGGTGGGCGGGCGATTCAGCGTGCGGGGGTACCGGGAGAATGAACTCGTGCGGGATGACGGATTGATCGCTTCTCTTGAGGTTCGCCTCCCCGTCATTCGCTCGGCCCTCGGGGCCGAGATCGCGCTACTGGCTCCGTTCGTGGATTTTGGACGAAGCTGGAGCAGGAAGACGGAGAACGACTCCGGCAATACTCTTACAAGTAGCGGAGTGGGAGTGATTTGGAACATCATACAGGGGAGCCGCCTTGAGATGTACTGGGGGCATCGCTGGAACTCCGTTCCAAAGCCTGGTAACGACCTCCAGGACCGCGGCATTCACTTGCAGTTTATTGTCCAGGTGCTTTGATGAGATGTGTTCTTCTCCAGATTCTTGGCGTTCTGGCCCTGCTTTGTTCCGCGCCGGCCGGCCCCACCCCTGCCGGCGCCGCTGACGCTCCAGCCACGGAAACCTACATGGAACAGGGCTTGCAGTCCTTTCAGCGCGGGGCTTTTGAACAGGCCGTGCTCACATGGCTGGAGGCCGCCCGGCTCTACGAGCAGGGAGGAAAACCCAAGGAGGAGAGTGAAGCGCTCACTCACCTGTCTCAGGCCTACGAGGCGCTGGGTCTCTACAACAAGGCTATGAAAAGCCTCGAGCTGGCGCTGGCCCGCGCCAAAGAATCGGGTGACCAGGCGCAGATCGCCACAGTCCTGGGGAGCCTGGGCAATGCATCCATCGTCATGGGGCAGACGGAGCAGGCGCATCAGGCGTTGACGGACGCGCTGGCCATGGCGCGAACGCTTGAGAATCTAGACCTTACGGCAGGGGTCCTCAACAACCTAGGAAATCTGTTGACGGTCCAGAAAAAGTATCGCGAGGCCGTCGCCGCCTATACGGAAAGTGCGGCGCTGGCCGGGAAGACCGACAACAACTTTATGGCGGTGCGAGCGCAGAGCAATGCCGCGCTGGCCTTCCTGCAGGACGGGCGGTACAAAGACGCCCGCGACCGCCTGGACCAGGCTCTGGAGCACATCCGGAAGCTGGGGTCCTCGCACGACAAGGCGTACGGGCTCATCACCATCGGCCGGCTCTACAACGACCTCCGCCCGCACCTTCGCGACACTGCTGATCTACTGCTGCTCCGGCCCTTCAACTTGTTTACGGAAGCGGCCGTCGTGGCCGAGGCGATTGCAGACGCGCGCGCGGCCTCTTACGCCTGGGGCTACCTGGGCCGCCTCTATGAGCGCGAGCGCCGGCCGCAGGAGGCACTGCACTTGACGCGCAAGGCGATCTTCGCCGCCCAACAGGTGAATGCGCCCGAAGCGCTGTACCTGTGGCAATGGCAGACGGGGCGTCTGCTCAAGACAATGGGGAAACTCGATGACGCGATCGCCGCGTACCGGCGGGCCGTCTATACCCTTCAGCCTCTTCGCCAGGAAATGTCCCTCGATTACGGCGGAAGCCAGTCAGCGTTCCGCGAATCCGTGGGACCGCTCTTCTTCGAGCTGGCCGACCTGCTCTTACAGCGGGCGGCATTACTCCGGGAACGCAAAGAGTACGAGCCCTATCTCGTTGAAGCCAGAGAAGTGGTCGAATCGCTCAAAGCCGCCGAGCTCCAGGACTACTTCAAGGACGACTGCGTGGAGGCCATGCGTTCCCACGTCAAGTCCTTGGACATCGTCTCCAAGACCGCCGTCGTCGTCTATCCGATCCTGCTTCCCGACCGCACTGAGCTGCTGGTGAGCCTCCCGTCCGGGCTCAAGCTCGTCTCGGTGCCGGTCGGCGCCGCGATCCTAACGCAGGAGGTCCGGGCCTTCCGTCAATTACTGGAAAAACGGACGACCCGGGATTACCTCATCCATGCCCAGCAGTTGTATGACTGGCTGATCCGCCCACTCGAACCCGACTTGACGGCCACCTCAATTAATACGCTGGTCTTCGTGCCGGACGGCCCCCTCCGGACCATCCCTATGTCCGCCTTGCATGACGGGAAGGAATACCTGATCAGCAAGTACGCCGTGGCGACGACTCCCGGCCTCAATCTGACCGATCCCCGCCCAATCAGGCGAGAGAAGGTCAGGTTGCTCTCCGGAGGCCTGACGGAAGGGGTGCAAGGCTTTCCCCCCTTGCCGAACGTCGCGAGCGAACTTCTGGCCGTCCAGCGCCTCTACGGCGGCGACGTGCTGCTGAACCAGGATTTCATCGCCTCAAAGCTGGAGAAGGTATTGAAGGAAGGGCAGTTCAGCATTGTCCATATCGCCTCCCACGGCAATTTCGAAAGCGACGTCGAGAACACGTTCATTCTGACCTTCGACGACAAACTGACGATGGACCGTCTCGATCAGTTCGTGGGACTCTTTAAGTTCAGGGACGAGCCCCTGGAGCTGCTCACGTTGAGCGCCTGCGAGACCGCCGCCGGAGACGATCGCGCGGCGCTGGGCCTCGCCGGCGTCGCCATCAAGGCGGGCGCCAGGAGTGCCCTTGCCAGCTTGTGGTTCATCGATGATAAAGCGACGTCGGAATTGATCGCGGAGTTCTACCGTCAACTCCAGGACCCCACGGTGTCGAAGGCAATCGCGCTTCAGCGCGCCCAAGTGAACTTGCTGGAGCATCCCATTTACCAGCACCCGGCCTATTGGTCGCCGTTTCTCTTGCTCAATAACTGGTTGTGAAGGGCTGAAGGCGCGATGGACGCAATCTTCAAGACTCTGAAATCTCCGCCGGTCACCGTGATCATCGTCAGCGCCCTCGTCGTGCTGGCCGTTCTCGGGCTCCGCAGCGCCGGCCACCTCGAAACCATAGAGCTGTCGGCATACGACTGGTTCGTCAGATTCTTGCCGGAAGATTCCGCACCGGATCCCCGCATCGTCCTCATCGGCATCACCGAGAACGACATCCGCAGACAGCAGCGCTGGCCGTTGACGGATGCCACCATGGCGAAGGCGCTGGAGAAGCTGATGCAATATCGGCCGCGCGCCGTCGGCGTAGACATCTACCGGGATTTCCCGGTGCCTCCCGGGAGCGACGCACTGGACGCCGTCCTGACCAGCCATGCCCGCATCATCACGGTGATGAAGTTCGGAGGCGGCGCGCAAGCCAGCATCGCCCCCCCCCACGCGCTCCAGCAAACCGACCGAGTCGGCTTCAATGACCTGCTCCTGGACCGGGACGGGATCGTCCGTCGGGGGCTCCTGTTCCTGGATGAAGGCGAGCGCGTGGCCTACTCCTTCCCCCTCCGGCTTGCGCTGCTGTACCTGCAGGAGGCGGGGATTATTTCCCAGGCCGACCCGGTCAACCCGGAACATCTCCGGTTGGGCACCACCACATTACGACCGCTGGAATCGCATGACGGCGCCTATCTCGGCGTGGACGCGCGAGGCTATCAGATCATGCTTGACTTCCAAGGAGCCGGCGCGCCGCTGACGACGTTCTCCCTTTCCGCCCTTCTCGCCGGCCACATCAATCCCGCGCTGATCAGGAACAAGATCGTGCTGATGGGGGTCACGGCGGAGAGCGTGCCCGATCTCTTTCATACGCCGTACAGCGCCGGTCTCGGGGTGGAGCGTCAGGCGATGTACGGGGTGCTGGTCCATGCGCACATCGTCGGCCAGTTGCTGCGCGCGGGCCTGGACGGGCGCTCCCCGCTCATGCCCGGGAGCAGAGTGCAGGAGGCGCTCTGGATCGCGCTATGGGGGCTTGTGGGAGGTATCCTCGGCTTAGGGGTCCGCTCTCCCTGGCGCTTCGCTCTGTCGGCCCTGGGCGGCTTGGCGCTGCTCGCCTTCATCGTCCATCTCTCGTTCCTGAAGGAATGGTGGCTACCCTTCGTGCCCCCGGCACTGGCCTGGCTGACCTCCGCCTCCCTCATCACCGCCTACGTCTCCAATCAGGAGAAGCGGGATCGGTCCTTGCTTATGCAACTGTTCACGAAACACGTCTCCCGGGAAGTCGCCGAGACGATATGGGAGCAGCGGGAACAGTTTCTGGTCGGGGGCCGGCTCCGTACCCAAAAGGTGATCGTCACCGTGCTGTTCACGGATCTCGAAGGGTTCACACCGGTGTCCGAGAAAATGGAGCCGCAGGCTCTCTTGGACTGGTTGAATGAGTACATGGATACGATGGCGAAAGTGGTCATGGAACATGGCGGGGTCATTGATGACTACTACGGGGACTCGATCAAGGCGGACTTCGGAGTGCCGCTCCCACGAACCACCGATACCGAAAATGGCCAGGATGCGCGGAATGCCGTGGAGTGCGCGCTGGCCATGGAACGGGAGATGGACCTCCTCAACGCCACATGGCGCGAACAGGGCCTCCCGCCCATCCGGATGCGGATCGGCATCTACACCGGACCCGCGGTGGCAGGCAGTCTCGGCAGCGCCCAACGCTTAAAGTTCACGACGATCGGGGACACGGTCAATATTGCTTCAAGGCTGGAGAGCTTCGAGAAGGACGTGGGGGACTCTCACTTCGGCATGAGCTCCTGCCGTATTCTCATCGGTGAGTCAACCTTACGGTATCTGGGAAACCAGTACCTGACACAGCTGATCGGTGCCACGAGCCTGAAGGGAAAAGCAGAAAAGATAACTGTCTACCGTGTTGTCGGTCGAGCGGACCAAGCATCGGCCGCCATTGGAGAGGAGGAAAGAGCATGAGGTACAGCAATTTCGCCATATGGGCCGTAGGGCTCGGCTTGACGTTGGGGGTTCCATTATCCTGGGCTGCGACTTCCGACCAACCGGCACCTTCCAAGTCACAAGGGCTGGTCGAGCGAAGCAATCAAACAGCAGATGCCGGCAATCTGCCTGTATACAACCCGCCCAAGCGCGGCGCGCCGGGTGGCAGAGTGGGTGGGGGCACGCGCGGGTCCGGACAGGAACTCCCTTTTCTGAACGTGCTGGCGCCTGATCACGTCGGCCTGACCACACAGGAACAGCCGACCCTATACTGGTACCTCTCGAAACCGACCACTCATCCGATCGAACTGGTGATCATTCAGAGCGTGGGGATCAAGCCGATGGGCAAGCTCATCGAAATCCCAATCCTCCCGCTTGCGCAGCCAGGAATCCATCGCATTCGGCTCGGGGACTACGGTGTGAAACTGGCGCCAGGAACCCAATACCAGTGGTTCGTCACGTCGGTGGTCAAGCCTGATCGGCGGTCAAAAGACATTATTGCGGGCGGGTTCATCGAGCGCGTAGGGGATCCCGAGGCAATCCAGATGAAACTGGTTCAGGCCGGCGAGGCGTCAGCCGCGCGTGTGTATGCCGAAACAGGGATCTGGTATGACGCCGTGATGGCGCTTTCGGAGATGATCGACGCCGCGCCAAACGATCCGCGCCTTCGAAGACAACGGGCCGCACTCATGCAGCAAGTGGGATTGCCCGACGTGGCCGAGTTCGACTTGAAATACCCGACGGTTCAGTGAGGAAAGGGAGGACCTCAGGGGCCTTTGGCATAGCGGAAGCCGGTGCCGTGGCTGCACATGGAGGACAGCGATCCGTCGCCCGTAAGCTCGGATTGAAGGAAATTGATTCCGAGCACCTGACGATGTTCCGCAACGAGGCGATGATGAAGGCCGTCAAACGCATCCGCTCATTCGGCTACAACGAACTCACCTTTGACGCGTTCGATACCGCTCTCCAGAAGACCAAGCGCCTGCAGGGCAACGAACAGGCCGAGAAACGGCTGGAGGAGATCCGCCGGCACTTCAAGGACCCGGCCACCAAGAAGCCCGAGGGCGGGACGCTCGGCGCCGAGCTCATGGACCGCTTCCGCAAATACCTCAAAGGCGAAGGACAGCTCTAACCCCAATTCTTCCCTCTCCCCTGGCGGGAGAGGGCGAGGGTGAGGGGGTTCAAGCATCCAGCACTCGAAGTCACGTTCTCGTTGTCCAGGCGGTGGGGGCCCCCAGTCCGTGCCACCCGTCAAAGTTTGCTTTTCAAAATGTCGCCCGTTGACGGTGTTCGTCTATATGACTACAATGTCGTCAACGAACAAGGATGAGATAAGGAGCACGAAAATGGCGCGGGCAACACGCAAATCGGCAGAAGCATCGAGCACTCCGGTCTCGGTTAGGTTCGGCAAGCGCGAAGCGACCATGGTCCGGATGCTTCAGGCCAGAGCGCAAGCCAATAGGCGCTCTCTTTCCGACCAGATGAAATACTTTGCCTTCCTTGGGATGGTAGGGAAGGACAATCCCGACCTGCCGATGAGCATGATCGAAGGAATTCTGGAAGGCTTGGAAGAAAGCCGTGCCGGCCTGGCTGAGCCGTATCAGTGGGGCCGGATCGCTTGATCGGGCGATCAGAACGGACCGTCCAGCAAGTCCCACGGTTTCGCAAGTCAAAGCGGCGGCTCCCGGAATCCGTTCAAACCGCTATAGACGATCAAGTCCGTTCGCTGCTGGACGACCCTCTCCTCGGAGAGCCCAAGGTCGGCGCCCTCAAAGGCGTGCGGGTGGTGAAGTTCAAGGTCGGTCCCCATCAGTACTTGCTTGCTTATCAGTTCTTCTCCAAGTCCAACGTGATCGAAGTCCTGGACGCCGGCGTCCATGAGAATTTCTACTGAGGCTTGGAGAGCTATCTCAAATCCAAGTAAGGCAAAGGCAACGATCAACCAGGTTTTCTTCTCCCTCGGTGGACGAGGATCAAATACAAATCGTTCACGTTGGTGCCGGTGGGACCGGTGATGATGTGGCCGCCGACCTTTTTGAAGAAAGTATAGCTGTCGTTCCTTTTGAGATAGTCCGCCGCGTCAAGGCTCATCCGCTTGCCTCGATTCACCGTGCCCCCATCGGCAATTGCGCCGGCCGCCTCGGTCGGCCCGTCGCGGCCGTCCGTGCCGAATCCCACCACCCAGGCGTTCCGGGTACCGTGCAACGCCATCGCGGCCGCAAGCGCAAACTCCTGCGCCCGTCCCCCCAGACCTTTCCCCCGCACCGTCACGGTCAGCTCGCCGCCTGCCAGCACACACACAGGGCGCGGCAGCGCTCCTTTCGCGAGCTCCTTACCCAATTCGCCCATCCAGCATCCGAACTCGGCGGCTTCGCCGGTGACGAACGGTTCGACGAGGACGACTCCATGCCCCATACGGCGCGCGGCCGTTGCCGCCGCCTCCAGCGCAAGACGGTTATTGCCGATGACCACATGCTGAACCCGCCTGAAGATCGGGTTCCGCGGTTTCGGCGTCTCTGAGCGCCATCCGGCCAGTCCCTCGGCGAGGTGTATCCGCACCCGCACAGGCAAATGCTCCCACAACCTGTAACGGCGGAGGATGCGTGCAGCGTCATGGAAGGTGGTTCGATCAGGCGCAGTCGGGCCGGACCCGACCACACCGGGATCGTCTCCGTGCACGTCCGACACGACGAGAGTGAGGACCGTCGCGCGAGTGGCTGCCGCCAAGCGTCCCCCTTTGATCGCGGAGAGATGCCTTCGGACCGTATTGACTTCGCTGATCGTCGCGCCGGAGCGAAGCAAAAGGTGGGTGGCCCGCTGCTTGTCCGCCAGCGTCAACCCCTCACCCGGCATGGGGAGGAGGCTGGAGGCGCCGCCGGAGAGGAGGACGAGCAACAGATCGTCGCTCTCCAGCGATGCTGCGATCTCCATGACCCGTCGGGCGGCTCGGAGACCTCGCCGGTCGGGGACCGGATGACAGGCCACTGCGATCTCAACGTTCGGCACCCGGACGCCTTCACCGTTTTCCGGCGCGACGACGAAACCGAAGGCAAGCCGAGAACCAAGGACCTCCGAGACGGCGCGAGCCATCGGGACAACAGCCTTGCCGGCTCCCACCACCGCCACGCGACGGACGCGGCGCAGGTCGAACGCGCAACCGGTTGTTCGAAGGATATGGCCTCTGAGTGAGAGGGTCCGGCGTATGGCGGAGCTTGGATCGGCAGCGTCCAGCGCGGCCCCAAGGACCCGTCGAAGGTCCGTGCGGATGCGTGCGGGGGGAAGGATCAGCGCGGAATGTCCGCCTTGTAGCAGAGCACCGGGCACCCCTCGTCCTTACGCCGCGGCACCTTGATTTGATGGCTGCCGCGCGGCAAGAAATCCTTGCGGATCTCGGGATTGAGGAGCTTCAGCTCAAGGAAATACGTCCCGTATTCCTCGGCGACCGAGGCCAGATGCCGCTGTTTCTCACGGACGTGCACCGTCACGATCTCCGTATCAAGAGGCGAATACAGGTCGGCCTTGGCCAGACCCAGGTATTTCTCAGGCTGGGAGAAGATCTCCTTGACCGCGATCACGCGGGGGACATAGCGCATGGTTTCCGTGACGTAGTGCAGCTTCCAGTAGTCGTGCACCCGCTGCTCGCGCAGGGACTTCATGATGTTGACCTCGCCGGCATTGTAAGCCGCCATGGCGAGATTCCAGCCGCCGAAGACATCATGCAGCTTCTTAAGGTACTTGACGGCGGCTTCGGTCGAGAGTTCCAGGTTGCGGCGATCGTCCTTCCAGTTGTTGTTTTCCAGCGAGAAGAGTCGGCCGGTCGAGGGAATGAACTGCCAGGGGCCGGAGGCCTTGGCCCGCGAATAGGCGGCGGAGATGCACTTGCTCTCGACCAGCAGGATGAACTTCAGGTCGTCCGGCAGCCCGGCTTCGGCCAATTGCCGCTCCGCCGTCGGGAAACACCGACCGGTCCGCTTGGCCAGGATGATGCTGTCGCCTTCATCTTCCAGGAATCTGTAGAACTCGTACTCGATCCGCTCCCGGACCTGCCAGACATGGATCGGGACGGACTCGCCGGCGAAGGTCATAGTGTCGGGAAGCCGGTACGTGCTGAGGAAAGGCTTCATTCGAGGCTCCACGCTTCGCGTCAGTTCAGGCGGCAGAGGCGCCGGCGACACCGTGGCCGACACGTCAGACAGCGGCGGCTCGGCCGTGGTGACTGCCGCTCCCGTAATCCCTAGGAACGCACACCCCAAGACCAATATCCGCAACCTTCGTGTCAGCTCCATCCTTGTGCCTATCTCCATGTCGTCCTCCTCCATATGGCACGGACTTTCTCGCAACGTACCTCGAATTCTATCAAGGGAATCCCTAGGCGGCAAGGTGATTCTGGTAAAATCCGCGCATGTCACGTCTGACCGTGCTCCAGGACACCATCGTCGCGTGCCGCCGATGTCCCCGGCTCGTGGCGCACCGAGAGAAGATGGCCCGCGTCAAGGTCCGTCGCTTCCGCGCATGGGACTATTGGGGGAAACCCGTTCCCGGATTCGGCGACGCCAAGGCTCGTTTGTTGATCGTCGGCTTGGCGCCGGCGGCCCATGGGGGAAATCGCACGGGAAGGATGTTCACCGGCGACCGCAGCGGCGATTGGCTTTACGGGGCGCTGCACCGCACCGGATTCGCCTGCCAAGCCGCCTCGGTGTCGCGCGATGATGGGATGCGTCTGAAGGACTGCTATATCACGGCCACGGTTCGCTGCGCCCCGCCCGGGAACAAGCCGATGCCTGAGGAGTTCGAGCGTTGCCGGCCGTTCCTCATGGACGAGTTACGGCTGCTCAGACGGGTCCGTGTCGTGGTCGCACTGGGCAAGATCGCCTTCGACGGCTATCTCAAGGCCTGCCGGCACCTTGGCCACACCCTGCCCAGGCCTCGCCCCGCCTTCGGGCACGGCCTGGCCCATCGCTTGCCGTGGGGAGTGACCCTCATCGGATCGTATCACCCCTCCCAACAGAACACCTTCACGGGCAAATTGACGGCCCCCATGTTCGAGTCGGTCTTCGCGAAAGCGAGGATGGCATTGAGGAGAGCAGGCAGTAGTTCGGGTTAATTCTCAGCGATCAAGCTCTTCAAGCGCTGTTTGAACCTGGCGGCGCTCGGCGACAAATTGGGGACCGGTGAGCCGGGCGAGCAATCCCTGATAGTTCTGTCGGGCGGCTTTACGCTCTCCGATGGCCACGAGCACCCTGTTGTATTGGAGGGAACAGCGTCCCCACGCGCGTCCCGCTTCAAGGAAGGCGCGGTTGGCGTCAACGAGATCAACAGAATTCGAACGCCGGGCCTCGTGCTCGTACTCAGCCGCCTGGATCAGCGCCTCGTTCAACTCTGTAAGCTTGCCCAACACCTCCTGACGGGCCTCTCGAGTCGGCGCAGCGGCGAATCGGGCGGCGGACTGGTGGCAGGCGGAGCCCACGGCACTGGCTTGCTTCGTGAGCGCGCGCAGGTTCGGCGCGGTCGGAGCGCATGAGGTCACAGCAAGCAGGCACGAGCCCACCGCGAGAAGAAGAGCGCAATGGCAGATCGCCGCAGAGGAGCGATTAAAAGCGCATCCCCACCCCTCCCGTGAGACCGTAGTCTGGAGCTCCGTTGGACAGCCCGACTTCCACCGCCGCATTCAGACGAAAGGCCTGCGTCACCTTATAATCCCCCGTAAACAAAAACGACCGCGGGTTAGGCTGCCCGCTCACAAGGGCTGTCCGCTCTTCATAGAAGGCGCTTGCCAACAACCGGGGCATGAAATGGTAGCCGAGACCGAAGTCGTAAGCGACCTGGTTGCGAAGATCAGTCCCGGCGGGACTGCCGATGACGGTGTAGCTCAGATCGAAATAGCCGATGAACCGTTCAAGAAACCGCCTGCTGACCTCCACGCCGAACCCCTCATCGAACTTGCCGGTTCCTAATCCTTGGGATTCATCAGCGGTGGGGAACTTGATCTTGGCGACAAGCGCGATGGTCGGAAGTAGGCCGTGCTCGTCCAACACGTAGTACCGACCTTTGAGCAGCATGTCGCCCAACCCACCTTTTGTCACCGTCCCAGTCGAAGCTAGGTCCGTCCTTCTTCCTGTGCGGATACGTTGAGGCTTGCCGTCAACCAGGGTTGTCTCTCCGGTTGTCCGCAGCTCCAGGAACGGAACGGTGAACGCGAGTTCACCCTGGTCAAAGAACCGTTTCACCGTAAACGGAATATACACAGTTTCGCTTCGATTGGACGTCCCGTACGTCCCGCTCTCATACGTCAGGGATGAACTGAGCTGCCAGTTCTGCGGCTCCGCCCCATGCGCAAGAGGCGATCTTTGTGGGCCGCTCAAGACGACGATAACGACTGCCAGAAACCACAGCCATCGAAACGGCGATGCGCTCGGTTGCATTTTCTTTCCTATAGCCAGCCTGCTCTCTTCCCCCGCCACCAGTCTCCCTCGCTTCTCCGCCGTATGGACCGCGACTGGAACAATCCCTCTTTCAGCGTCCGGGACGTTCCGGCCGCGCTGAGCGCTCGGCACGTTCCATGCGCTCGGGTCGCTCGGCGCGGTCAACCTTGTCAGGCCGATCTGCCTTGTCCCCACGTTCGGCCTTCTCGGGACGGTCGCCTTTGGCCTTGTGGTCGAGCTTCTCCGTGGCCTCCCGATCCGCAGTCTTGACACTCGTCTCGCTCCGTTCGACCTTGCTGATGACCGGGCCCAGCTTGAAGCCCAGCTCCTGGGCGATCTTGCCCCACCCCATTTTTTCACCGCGGAGTTGCTCGATTTTCTTAAGCGCCTGTTCGGTCGTTAAGGGCGTCTTGGAAGTCGCCGATAGGTGCTCGGCCATCGCGAGGCTGATGGTGACTTCGCCCCACCCCATCTTCTGATTTCTCAGTTCCGTCACGCGAGACTCGGGTACGTTGAATTGCTTGGCCAGGGCTTTCACACGAGCCTCGTCGTGCCGGGATGAGGCCGTGGCGCTGTTGAGAGCGGTCGCTTTCTTCTCCAACACCTGCTCATCATCCGCCCAAACGACCCCTACGTTATTCCCCCAAACCAGCAAACTTAAGATCCCGGCTCCAGCCATCGTCATCACGAGCTTGGCCTGCTTCTTCATGATCATCTCCTCTCATTAGCAAGTTCTATACTTTGCATGAGAGTGCTTTTTCAACAATAATTATTAACTCGCGCGGCGGGCGTCTTCATATTTCCGGCGTGCGTGAGGGAGGCCAGCTCAAAAAGAATATGCGAAACGACATTCCGGCTGGCCCAAATCTCACCCTCCTGAACCTTTTCCATGGCTTTCCGGAAATGAGCCGGCGTGATGCCCCTAGGACAATACCCTCGGTCCAACGCCTTAAGGACTGATATCTCCTCTTCCTGAGATGGGGTGCTGGTGATGAGAATGCTCTTAGTGGAAGGACACATCTTCCTTATGGCTTGCAGCCCCTCCACTCCACCAAGTTGGCGGAGTGGAAAGTCAAAGAGCAGGAGGGCAGGCTGGAGATCGGCGATGCTTCCCTCAAGGGCTGATCGCTCAGCTATCTCATAGACCGTGAACGCCCCCTCAAGTTCCCGGCGTAAGCGCCGACGCACGGCCGCATTCGGGCTCGCAATGAGAACCACGGGCATTGCCGTTCTTCGCTCTGCCATCACACTCCTCCGACCTCTCGTTCCTCAGCATTGCGAGGGGACTCCCCCCGTCGCGCCTGTGTCCTTGCAGTGATCTGCCCCCGCTTCCTTCTCCGCCAGATGCGCCACCAGTTGCGGCGCTTTCTGAAGGGCGGTCGAACCGGCCGTCAGCGGGGGATCAAATTCCAGTCCCGCGTTGTCTCCACACTGCCAGACCACCTTGGCGATCAGGACCTCGGTAGTTTCCTGGCCTTCCGCACTTAAAAAACGAAAGCGAACCGTGACTTTCTGATTCTTCTTCAGATGCTGCCGAATGTGCATCGCAACACCGGTCCGGCTGAGATTGTTTAGGCTCCCCCAGTATATGTCGCTTCTGCCGGCCACAGTGATATCCACACACATCAGCATATGGAACCGCGTATGCATCCGTCGCTCACTGACCACCGTCCCTACGGTCTTTTTAGCTGGCTCCATCCCCTTGGCCCTCCTCATTCGTCCGGCGTATAAACGGCGGCCAGTTCGCGTCGCGACCGGCTCAGCCCTTGATGAAAGCGGGTGTCTTCCGCGGGAACCATTGCCTCGGCCCATTCTAGAGCGGCCTGGGCTTCCCGGTAGCGCCCCTGCCGCACGTAAATCCTGGCCAATGTTTCCAGCGCATAGGGCCGGAGGGGGCCCCCACGCTCCAAGGCGTTACGGGCCATCCGCTCCGCCTCGTCCAAGCGATCACCGCGCGCCAGATACACCATCGCAAGGTTATTGCTGGCGCCGGAGTGCCCGGGCGCAGTACCCAAGGCACGCCGATAGAAAATCTCGGCTTCTTCCAGCGCTCCTCGTTCGAACGAAAGGTTGCCCATCCCGATGAGGGCCGGGACGTATTCCATCTGTTGACGCAGCGCGGCTTCGAATTCCCGCGCCGCCATCTTCCTCTCACCCTGCACCTGATATGCTTCCCCCAGCGTCACATGCTCTTGCGGTGTTAAGGGGTCATGCACGATCACAATCCGTGGAAGGCCCGAACAGGCCTGCACGCTTCCCAGCAAAGTCGTCAGCAATAGAGCCAACCCTGGCGACAGTCTTCGTCTGGTCATGCATGACTCCGCAGGCGGCTTTCTGATGGCGTCACCAGCAGAGACCACCGGCCCGTCTTGTCCCAGCTCCGGAGGAACCGCTCGTAAGGGACAAACACGTCTTTCTCCAGGCTCGAGTGGACGTACACGCCCTGGCGCCGGTCGTCGTAGCCGGTCACCACCACGTAATGGCCTTGCGGGAAGATCACGAACCCCAGGTCTAGCAACGCCACCAGCGGCCGGCCGGCTTCCAATTCGGATTTCAGATTGTCGAGACTGCCCTCATAGATCTCGGCCTTGAGGCCTCGCGCCTGAGCAGCCAAGAGCAGATCCAACGGCAGGGCGCCTTTAAGCCGAGGCACGTAGACCTCCTTCTTGAGGATCCCCGGATCGGTCCGGACACCCCAATAGGAGAAGACGCTCGCGAGGGTTGCCGGCCCGCACTGATCGGTGTCGTCCGGGAAGAAGGGAACCGTGATATGGCGCCGCGCGCCGACTGGGGGAACCAGTTGGTCCTGGACATGGGTTTCCGCTCCCGCCGTCCAGAACCCGGCCGGCTCCAGAAGCGGCCGCTGCCCCGCGCATCCCAGCAGCAGGATGCTCCACAGTCCCGTAGACAGCCAGAGCACCCCTCGGTGGAGCCGCTCGCTTCGTGGGCGCATAGTGTCGTTCCGCTTCTCTTCGCCTACTCCTTGGTAATCTGGACCCGGTGCCCCAGGAGGTAGATCAGGATGACGGCGAGAATGGCGATCACCAGCAGCGCGATCACGATGCCGAAACCGCCATTACCGGCCGGGATCAGCGCGTCGATCTGCATGGCCAACTGATGTACCTGAGCATCCGAGAGCTGGGACAACCGGGCATTGATCTCCTCCGCAGTCAGTCCGTAGTCCTCCAGCCGCTGCCGGACAACCTTCGCTTCCAGCACGTTTTGAATCCTTTGGAGATCGGCCGCCCTATTGAGGCCAGTACCCGGCTCTGTCGCCGCCGCTGTGGGTGGAGCCAGCATCGCCCACCCCTCCGGCGGGACCACCCCCGTCACGAAGGTGGTCACCACCAAGGTCCAAACCAACACCTGGGTAACGACAGTCAGTTGCGCCAGCCTCCGCATGGACCACCTCCGATTCCATGATTCGGTTCTCGGGACCACCTATTTCTTGCCGTGTCCCCCTCGATTCATGCTTCCCGCGCCGTTGCCTCCGGATGAGGAGTCCCGGCCTGAGCCGCTGAAGGTACTCAGCCGGCCCGAGTTGCTACCGTTCCGCCCATGGTCGTTCCCGGACTGCCCAGCATTCATACTCCCGTGCTCCGGTTTCACCTTCGTTCCCGCCACGAAGGTCTTTCCGCTGCCCGTCGTAATCGAGGTGCCGCCCGGCGCCTTCAAGCCCGCCTTGCCACTCTCCTTACTGACGACCTGCCCCAGGTTCTTTGCCTGAACAAGCCCCTGCGCTTTCATCTCCTTAAAAATTTGGCCCCATCCTTTGCCGTCCTGCTTCATCGCGGCGATGTCATCCCGCGATAACGGCGTCGCGGTGGTGGTTGAAGGATCGCTCTGCTGGGCATCGAAAAGGGCCTGGGCGATCTTCTGGTTGCCCGGGGAGAGTTTGTCGAAAGCTTCTTGATTCTGGTTCGGCGCAGGCGCTGTGGTCTGTGCCACAGCGGTCGCCGCGAGCACCATGACCGACAGAGCAATGATCACAATGGTTCTCAACATACGCATCTCCTTTCCTTTCCTTGTGTTATTTCTTGGCGGCAGAGGCGGCCGCCGCCGGGATCACTTCGCGCGCGAGGGCCGCATGGGTTTCAAGCGTTTGATCGGTCTGGACGATGATCTCAGCAGCCGTCGCTCGATCCCTAAACAACCATCCCTGCTTTGCAACGACTTGCATGCGGGATGTCTTTGCGGTCAGTCGGTCCAACTCGATTTCGATGGTGCGGTCGCCGGCCTCCGCCATGATCTTCCTGCCGGATGCGTTTGGCTGGTTCTCCTTTACTCTGATGTCCATCCGTTTGAGAGCCTTCAGCGTGGCGCTTTGCAAATCCTCGATCGGTGCGGTGAAGGTCTTGTACGCGATGCTGTCAAGAGTGTAGGAGACCCCGGTGCCGGTTGTGACCCCGGCTCCGACGCCGAAGAGCGTCAGCCCGGCGGCCGCGCATCCCTGATGGCCGAGCAGGCTCAGGGCCAATACCCCCATGATGATCCACCGTGATGTCACTTCAGCCGCTCCTTTCGGTACGTCCCGGTTGAGCATCCTCATGATCGGACCTCAGCTGGAGCATCAGGTTTACGAGGGCGCCTCGGCTTCTTGATGATCAGGATTTCTTGGTCAGTCATGTATAAAAAGACCGCGATACCGATGGCGACTGCAACCAGAGCGGCCAAGATGATGACGCTCACCAGCAGAAAACCCGCAAGCTGCAATCCATCAACCAAAAGTTCCATTTTCCCTCACCCCCTGAAAACATCAATCAGCAACAGGATTGCCGACCACAGCAGGCTGCCCATCAGTACCCCGTACAGGATGCCCTTGGCGGGGTCAGCGTTGGTGTCATCCCAGGAGTCGCGTGGCCCGGTCGTTGCGAGCATGCCGTGTTCTTTGAGGAGATTGATCGGCTCTCGAACGACAAACGGTGCGACTATTTTCGCGATTGTCGCCATGATGGGACTAGCCTCCCTCGTATGGCATCCCTTGAGTGGCTGAGTGGCCGCGTTAGTAGCCCTTTTGATGCATACAGGAACGATACGCCGCCTGGTACTCGGCGTCGTTTTTCTTGTTATCGTTTAAGCCATACAACGTGCCGGCCGTGGCGCCCACCAAGCCGCCGATGCCTGCACCCTTGCCGGCACCTTTTCCGCCATCCGCGATGGCGCCGCCTGCAGCACCCACCCCAGCGCCTACCAGCCCGCCGACAACGGCATCCTTGACGACCTCCATCCCCTTGTTACCGGCCCGCTGCTGAGCGTAGGCATTGCAAGCGTCCACATCAATTTGGCTCGGCATCGAGACCTTCCGCATGGAGGTACCCGAGTGCATGGGCGTCTTCCCTCTCTCCGGATCGCTGCGATACCCCATCACGAGTGCGGTCACCAGCACCGTCGCACCCACCAACAGCAAGCCTATTGTCGTCATCTTCCACGGGTTCCAGATGTTCTCCGACATCGTCGCTCCTTTCGATTCGGCTCCCCGACCACCTCTACTTCGCGCGGGCCTTGTCGCAGCCCTATCGGCCATGGTCTCACCAGCTCTCTACGCTGGTTAGTTCTTCCGAGCGGGGGGATCCTTTAAGTTGGCTGCGGCCTTTAGAATCTTCTTGGCCATCCCACGCTCATCCAGTTCGACAAAGACGCGGTCCCCCTTAAGCAGTCCCTTCATCACCGCAGCATCTGCAACCGCAAGGAACCTCACAATTCCTTGTCCTTGCTCCTCTGTACGAATGATGACGAGTTGTTGAACCGGATCAACCCCTTCGATCGTGCCGTTGATCATCTTGGCGGTAATCTGATTGGTAGTGGCCAAATCGGCTTGAATGGGTGAGATCACAACCCCCGCGAACAGCAGCCCCGCAAATAGCAACACGCTGAAGATTGTGATGATGAGCGTTTTCATAGTTTCCCCTCCCCCTTATGAGGCTGGTACCGAGCACACGCCATCGTTTAAGCAATCGAGATGCCGACCGGCTTGAGGTACTCAGAAGCTATCTAACGCTCGAATTTCAAATGACTCTCTGGCCGGCTCGCTACGGAAAGGAAAAGAGGCGACTGAAGGGACCAGCCTTCAGTATTTGCCCTGAACACAATGGGATCTTGTTGATTTACAAAACCCTGGGTGTGTATGGATTCTCCTACGGCCGAGAGAACACAATGCCTCCCATTACCGTCATCCCTCTCACCGCCTCTCCGCCTGTGTCAGCCTTTTGAGGCGGCAGCATTCGGTCGCTCGTGACGGGTCGTGAGCCACCCTGCCGAGACCGTGGACCTAGAGCGGCCACGGCTCAGAAACCGCGTTATACCCCCCATGCCCTGGACCGCCCGCGTTGGCTTCGTCTTCGCGACGTATGCACGTATGCGTGGTTGCAAATGATGACGGGGTCCACTATCGCCCCGCAATTCACGCACCGCCACCCATCGCAGTGGAGTCGTCCCGTATCGTCCAGGAGATCCATGAACCGATCATGAACCATACAGCCGAAACAGCGAGGACATCTCATGGCGTTCCTCCTTTCTCTGTCACCTCCGCCCGTCGTTTCTCCGCCGTGGCCGCCACGGATCGGACGAGCGATGGTCGTGGCTTCCCGCTTTTTATAAGTGTCTCAGATCATCCCGCGCGCGGTCTTGTGAACTACTCGCGAGCCTGCGTTCAAGGAAGTCTTTGGACAAATCCTTGGCGCCCAGCCCGAAGGCGATCGCGGCGGCCAACACAACGCCACCCAGCGTGATTCCAAAACCCACCACGACGATGTTCCTGGCGATCCCAAGTTGCTCCAGCGCCATGGCGAGAGCCACCAAGAGGACGCCCCATCGGGCAAGAGTGGCCACAGTTGTGGCGGGACGGAAATAGGCGTTGACGGCCGCGATCAACGTCGCGCGGGCCGCAAAATTGCTCAGTCAGGAACACCCCGGCGACGAGGATGACGCCTGCGGTGATAAGGTGTGGGATATAGCCCAGGAAGGTAGTGGCGAATTGATTGATGGGCGCGACGTCCAGCGCGTTCAAGGAGGCGATGACGGTGACGACCAGCAACCCCCAATAGAGCATGCGACCGGCCAGATGACACGGGTCGGGCTTCAGACCGCCGCGCGTTAAGACGGCGTTGAGCCCGATTCGGTCGGCAAGGTGGTCCACGCCCAGGATTCTCAGCCCTCGCTCGACCCCGCGACCGAGCCCCCACGCCAAAGGCCAGCCGATGCCCAGGATGACAAAGGCGGCCAGCAAGTTGGGGAGAAAGTGGACGATGCGGGTTCCGACCTCCGTTAACGGTTCCAGTAAAGCGGTGTCCCAGAATTTGCTCATGGTCATTCCTCCTTGGCGGCGCCCCAGCGCTCCAAGAGATAGGGCTTGCGTTGTTCGAAAACCCTGCCCAGCTCCTCGATGCGCTCCTCAGCCTCCCGGGTTGTGAGCCCTTCCGTTTCCACGACAAACGACGCGGTTCGGCCGAGATACAGCGGGGTCATGGCCTTGACCAGATGCTCACGATTGAGGACCTGCCTGTGGAAAGCCGCGGCGCAGTCATAGACGGTTCTCGCCCAGGCCTCGTCTGGTATATCGAAGCGGTGGGGCGGCAGGTCTGCCGTAGCATGGAGCACTTGGAGGGTCTCCGGGGCCAGCATGAGCTCCCAGACCGGTCGCAGGTCAACGAGTCCCTGCCGAAAGCCGGCAATCATGCGGTCCACATGGACGTTCACGGGCTCGACCCCTACCTCGTACTGAAAGCCGAAGAGAGGGACCAGACTCGAGCCCCGGAGGGGAATCCAGACCTGCTGATGTTCCTCCATCAAGGCAAAGACCGCCCCGACCACCTGCGTCACCATGGCCGACAGGTCGGCGGCCGGATCCTTGGGATTATGGAGCTTGGCGCCCAGGAAGCTCTGACAGACGAGTGCCCCGCAGGCCACTGCCTCGGTGGTCATCCGGATGCCTATCCCGAAACGGGCGACGTCCGACTCCCAGACATGCTTGTCAACATAATGACCGACCAGTTTTCCGGAGAAGCCGAAGTCTCCCCCGATTGGTTGCCGGATCTGCACACCGTAAAGGGCCCGCGTCAGCGGATAGACGAGGCTATTCGTGATCGTCCCATCATACTTGTGCCGCAGGTAGTAGGGGGCGACGTAGTCGCCTTCCTCCAGAATGGGCCGGAGGAGCAGCTCGATCCATTCGGGGGTAATCGAGCGGAGATCAGAGTCCACCACGGCGCAGGCTTTGACGTTCAGGCGTTTGGCCACCTCGAACACCATAGGGTCGTACGCCTGCGGGCCCTTCCATTCGGGTCCCAGGCATGGTCCGCCTCGACGGCGCTGGTCAGCCGGTCGAAGATGTCGGGGACGGCCGCGGTCACACGGGCCCAGTTGGAGATCATCGGCACGCCCAATGGATCTTCCAAGAAGCCCTCGGACGCCAGCTTGACGCCCTTGAGAAACGCTTCCACTGCCATCCGCTCCTCATGGCGATCGAAGCGGAGGCTGTTGATGGACGCGTCGTCCTCGTACTTCTTGATGGCCTCTTGTGCAATTTGGAGATAGGTCGCCCGGAGGGTCTTCAGCATTGCGTCGGTGAAGATGACCCCTTCGCTGGCCAGGTTCCGAAAGAGCGACTTCGAGATATCTACACACATTTTGTGGAGTCCCGCTTCGGGGTCGTCGGACGAGAGGGCCTGATGCTTATGCTCGTATGTGTCTGAGAGGTCGGCCTGGCAGACTCGACGCATGGCACAGTTCCGATAAACCTCGGCCAGGACTCCGATCTCCAACCCCCAGTCCCCGGGGATGCGATTGGTCCAGGCAAGGTCCGTGACCATTGCGAACTCTCCCGCCAGTGGATAGCGGAAGCCGTCCAGAAAACTGAGCAAGGGATTGGGACCCACCAACCGCCGGAGTGCCCTGATCATCGGGGTCATGAAGAGTCGAGTGACGCGACCGTGCAGGCGGTCGGTGACCCGGGCGTAGTAGCCCTTGCAGAATTCGTAGCTCAGATTCGGGTTGGTGATCGGATAGCAGAGACGGGCCAGGTACTCGCGGTCGTACGTCACGATGTCGCAGTCATGCAAGGCAATGACCTTGCTCCTCCGCCTGGCGAGAACGTAGCCGAAGGCGATCCAGCAGGACTGCCCCTTGCCCGGCAAGCCGATGTCGATTTCCTGGCTGACGAGGAGCTTTAGCGTTTCCTGGATCCGAGGCCCTTCGACCCAGATCAGCCGAACATCTTGGGGGAGAACTTTGAAATATTCCTTGGCCCGCCGAAACTCCAGAGCCGAGGCACGGCCCAAGGCGACGACGATCTCATTCAGATACGGAACTTTCTTGAGGTGTTGAACTAACCCTCCGAGCGCCGGGCCCTCCAGCTCGGAGTAGAGACAGGGGAGGACAAGCGCGACCGGACAGGTCTTGGCATGCTCGGCCAGTTCTTGTTCCAGAAGTTCCAGATTGGGCCTGCCCAACCTGTGCAGCGTGGCGATCGTGCCGGTCTGATAGAAATCGGACATAGCGTGTCCCCTTCCCAGGCATCAGGCGTGGTGGGGTCAATACGTGAACGGGAACGGATGAAAAATAAATGGGTCTGGTCGAAAAGGACTCGACCCAAGAAGGTTCTGAATCGCTTCTGCCCAGCCGGCCGGCCCGATCCCTTGGAGTCGAGTGAGACCTTCGATGACGATCCCTTCCGCGTGGCCTCCTCCCGGTCGCTCAACAAAAAACGGCCAATCGACAATTTCCAGCATAGACAAGTCGCTTTGACTGTCGCCAACGCCGGCCGTGGAGACCGCCCCCCATTCTTTCCGGTAGAAATCAATCAAGACACGACAGGCCTTGCCCTTGTCGGTGCCTCCCACGAGATGAAAGAACCGGCCGCCCGGTATGACAGCCAGTCCGAGACGCTGGGCCGCCTCGCGAATACTTTGAAGCGACATGTGGCTGTCTTCTATCAGGAACGGCTCGTCGTAGTGGCGTTGACGGGCCAGCTCGGCATCCAGGTGAGCAAGGCCGGTCGCTCGGACGACGCCCTCCACGGTCATGTCCCCGAATCCAACCAGGGATGCGCCAACTTGTCCTTCGATGGGCGGAGTCCTTCCCGCAGCCTGGGATAGGGGAGGCCCATTTCGATCACCTGGTACCCGTCTCGGCGGCTCGAGCCGGGTAGGGGGGCTTTGAAATATCCATCCGGAATATAGAGCGCGCCCCCGTTCTCGACGATGAAAGGGTCTTGGTTTTCCAGTTTCCTTCGTAGAGGCTCGACCTCCGCCCTCGTCTTACTGGTGCAGATAATCAAGGGGATCGCGTGCTCGCGGAGCCGCTCCAGCGCCGGGCGAGCGGCATCGTACCGATAGGTGTCCGCGTCGAGCAGCGTACCGTCAAGGTCGGTGAACAAAACCAACCGGGGGCGAGTCGGAACGGGAATGGAGGTTCTCATGCCGCTCAACCCGACCTTCACAGCCGGCCTATCAATCACAACACTCTGTTGGCGATGGCCCATAGAATCAGCCCCCACATAATCAGCCCGGCAAAAACCAGCACTTCAACGTGGTTGAGCACCATCATGATGCTTCCCTCCGGGAGTCCCCGCCCAAACAATGGCAACGGCGGAGGTTTCACTCCAAGTGGTTCGATCAGTTGGTGAGCCTAACGGCCCGGACGCTCCGCCGGTTGAGCGTATCGGCACGTGGAGCGCTCAGGCCGTCTGGTTCTTTTCTGCGGACGCGCGCCTATCTCCCCTGTTTGGAGCGCGCGCGCTCGCGGCCCTGCTGACCGTGTTCGCCCGCACTCTGATCCGCGCGATCAAGGCCGCGCAACTCGCCTCCCTTATTGCTATTGCTCGACTTGGAGGACTTGTCTTTGGCTCTCTTGCCTTTCTTTTCGGCCTTCACCTCACCCCCAGCCTCTGGCATCGTCGGCTCCGACATGACAGGAGCGGTCTTATCCGGCGGCGTGACGGGGGCCGCCGGCGTCGCTGGTGCGGCTGGTGTAGCCGGCGCGGCTTGGCCGAAGGTCGCAGTGCTGAAAGCCAGCGCGATGATCACGGCGAACATGCCTGTCAGAATCCCCTTCCTATTCATACTCACCTTCCTCCTTGTTAGCGAAGAAATCGGAACCATGTTGTCCTGGACGTTAAAAGTAATCACCCTGGTGGCGCTCTAGTGGCGACCTTGGCATCGGCCGTTGCTTTTCATTCTTTGCGCCCCTCGACCCGGTGGTTCTCTGGGGGGACCCCGCTGAATCGGAGCGCCTTTTTGCCCTTCAGATGGTCTGGAGTGATCACGTAGTCACCCTCGATCGTCATGTGCCAGACCGAGTCGGCAACCTGTTTATCGAAGCCTGAGAAGAGGTACGCCAACCCTCCCACCACTCCCCCCACGATCGCCGTCGAGACCTTAGCCGCCCCATACGGGACGGAAAGGACAAAGCTTGAAGCTCCAAGCCCGATTTCCGAGGCCAGGTTCGCCTCGTTCACCTTCTCAGCGGCCCAGACCGCCTGGGCCTGACAGACAGACAGGGTCGCGACCACCACCAACACACTCAATACACGCATGGTCAGATTCGTCCGCGCTATCTTCTCCATAGGACCTCCTTCAACCCCCCACCGGTACCATTCTCCTTTAACGAGGTATTCAACCCTTTCTACTGATTCCACGAGGTGAGGAGTCTTTTGCCTGGCTGCCGGACGGTCGGGGGACCCGGCGGTCAGCGGCGATTGGAATGCCAGACCTGCGCTATCTCCGGACTGCCAGATAACCCTGGCGTCCAAGGCCTCGGTGACCTCGCGCCAGTCATCGCTCAAGAAGTGGAAGCGGATCGTGATCTTGCGGTTCGGCTTCAGGCGCTGCCGAATACGAAGGGAGATGCCTGTCCGGCTGAGATTGGTCACGGTTCCCCCAAAGGTGGCGCGCCTGCCGGGAACCGAAACCTCCACGCATGATAGGAGAGGAAACCGCGGCATTACCCGTCGTTCACCGGTCATCAGTGATCCTCAAGCGGTGGCCTTTGATAGTGCGGCCCGTTCCGGACTTATTTCTCTTCCGACTTATCCTTCTTGTCCTTTTTCGAACTCTGCGACTTATCGTTCTTCTTTGTTTCATGGAGCAGGAGTCCTCCGGCAACTCCCGCCGCGCCGCCGACGGCCGCACCGATCATCGCGCTGCCTCCCGTGATCGCCCCCAGGAGAGCCCCGCCGGCCGCGCCCATGGCTCCGCCGGACACAGCCCTCTGCTCTTGGTCGTTCATCCCGGCACACCCTGCGCTCAAGGAAAGCATCGTCACAACTAAGATCAGACTTATGACCCTCTTCATAGGAACCTCCTTCCGAACACCGTCCTGAACACTCCCAGCGTCCTCACGATAAACGTGACCGTGGGCCGCGTGTCGCCTCCGACACTCTATGGTTGAGGCAAATGAAGATGATCTGACCGCGGGCAGATAGAAATGCATGTGCCAGATGCCCGAATGACGAGCCAAAGTACCGTCTTGCGGCTCGGATCATCCCTTCGGTTCAGGTGCAGGTTTTCCCTTCGGCTCGGGTGTGGTCTTTACGATCTTCATGACCCTACCCTGCTCATCCAATTCGCAACTGATGCGGTCGCCGGTGGTTAGTCCCATCAAGACCGACGCATCCGCGACCGGGAAGGATTCCTTTTTCCCCAATTCGGTCATGATCGTGACTCGAAGACCAGCCGGATCAACCGACTCGATCGTGCCGCCGATGAACTTGGCGAACACCGGCTCGCCTGGGCCGGGTGAGGCGGCTTGGCTTGGGGTGATCAACATCCCCATCACCACCAGCATGCTGAATAAACCAATGGCTAGCGTCTTCATATTGTTTCTTGCCTCCTATTTATCCGTTGCTACGAACCAGCACGGTTGGGGGTTCAAAAGCTACCCCCTTTTGTTCAGGGTGGACATCTGGCACACGGCTTCCTTATTGAGCAAGGGAGGTGCCGGGTGGTCTGAGGGCTCCAGGAGCTATCTAACTGGCTAATTCGAAAGGGTTCTCTGGTTGGTCATTCCACGCGAGCGGGAAGAGGAAAGTGAAGCGAACAGCATTCAGCTTTTATACTTAGCTCAACAGGATCTTATTGATTTACAATGAACTGGACGTGTATGGATTATCCTACAGCAGAGAGAGAGCAAACCACAGCACCTTCTAAGGGCGCTGTGCGCGCAGGGGCACATCCGGTGCAACTCTCGATCTTTTGGCGTTTGGCTCTGGGGTCGCTGGCCATCATTGTCGTGATGGCCGGGGTCAACCTTTACGCCCTGATCCAGATCCGACAACTCACAGCCCTAAGCACCGAACTGGTCTCGTACCACTATCCCGCGATCGAGACCGCGAAACGGCTCACCACCAATCTCTATACACAGCTCCGGAGCGAGAAGAAATACCTGGCCGTCCGAGACGCGGTATTCCTGAGAGATTTCGACGAAGAAGCGGAGGAGTTTCAGCGGGCAGTCACGGCGCTCCAGAATCAGGAGACCTCATCGGACGGCCAGAGGCTCCTGAAGGATACAGCACTGCTCCACAAAGAATACCGTGGCGTCTTTGTCGGCGTGGCAGACAGACGAACAGGCCTTGTCCCCAAGCGGGCCGCAGACTATGAACGCCGGCGGGATGCTCTCATTGCCCAGATGACGGGCACCTTGGACTCTTATATCAGCCTGCACGAGGCCAGAGTGAGCACCGGGGTGAACGACTCCCGGACGCGCGCGGCGCAAGCCGAGGCCGTCACGCAGCAACTGGTGATCGCAGCCCTCTTCCTCGGATTGGGTTTGGCCGGCATTGCGAGTTACAGTATCCTGCATCCCTTACGACGTCTGCAGGAGCACATCCGGCAGATCGGCCAAGGGAAATTCGGCGCGTCCGTGGACGTCGCGGCTCCCAGCGATCTGCGTGAGCTGGTGGAAACCGTCAATTGGATGGGGAAAAAACTCCAGGAGTTGGATGATATGAAAGCCGAGTTCCTGGCTCATATCTCCCACGAGCTGCGCACCCCGCTTGCCTCCATTCGGGAAGGGACGCAGCTCCTCTTGGACGAGATCCCAGGCCCCTTAAGTCAAGAACAGCGCGCGACCCTTGGGATTATGACCGACAGCAGTCAGCGGCTGATCCGTCTGATCTCCACCCTCTTGGACCTCTCGAAGATGGAAGCCGGGATGATGGAATACCGAATCGTTCCCACTGACCTCAAGCGCGTGGTGGAAGGCTCGGTGAACAAAGTCCGGTTATTGGCTGAGGGCAAGCATATCCAGATCCTGACCGAGGCCCCGTCAAAACGGTTGTGGGTTCCAATGGACGGTGCCAGGATCGAGCAAGTTTTAGACAACCTCCTATCCAACGCCCTCAAGTTCAGCCCGGAAGGCGCCGCCGTGAGTCTTCGAATGGAGCCTGACCCAAAGGTAGGCGTCGTGCGCATCTCGGTGTTGGATACCGGTCCCGGCATTCCGCCGGAAGATCTCCCCCACATCTTTGAGCGGTTCTACCAAGGTCGCATGCAGGCAAAGAACGCAGTGGCCGGCAGCGGACTTGGCTTGGCTCTAGCCAAGAAGGTGGTCGAGGCCCATGGAGGACGGATCCGGGTGAAGAGTGACTTCGGTAAAGGCACGACGGTCGAGTTCACCCTCCCCCTGACAAGATCGAGTGAGCCCGTATGATGCGGCTATGTCGCCACGCCAGAGGCCTCCTGTTGGTACTGGTAACCAGCCTGGAAGCCTGCTCTTCGATGAGCGGGCATCCGTCCCCTTCCTCCCCTTTCTTTATCCCTGACCCACGCGATGCCAAACTCTATCAGACGCTCGCCCGCGAGCAAGATGTTCTACTTGCCACCTGTGCTGAGAGCCACTCTTGCGATCGTGCACACTTCACCAGAGCCCTAGTGGCCTTGTATGAAAACCAAGAGATCGCGGCCAAGCATTTCCAGGAAGTGGTTGACGGGGCTCCCAAAAGCCGGCTGGCTGCTTCAAGCCTCCTCTGGCTCCGACTCTTACAAGACTCGCCCTCCAATGTCGGACTGGCCGGCCTATTCGCCAGACCGACAGAACGGCTTGTCCGGGACCTGCTGGAGCTGGAGACTTCCTCAGTCTTGGCGCTTCAACGGGAGCTGCAGACACGGGATAAAAAAGTCGAGGAACTGACCCAACAACTTGAAGCCCTGAAGCGGATTGACCAGGAAATGAAAGAGAAAGTACGGCCAACAAAGCCGTCGAATAGGTAGGGGGACGATGGCATCGGAACGAATCTTGGCCGTGGACGATGATCAGGGCTTACTCCAGCTCATCACGATGCGCCTGACAGCCATGGGGTTTGCCGTCACCGCCTGCGCCAGCGGTGAGGAGGCGATCGCCCAAGCCCGTCGAGAGGTCTTCGACCTGGCCATCACCGATCTTCGCCTGACGGATCAGGACGGGTTGGCGGTCATGGAAGAGCTGCTGCTCATTCATCCGTCCTTGCCGGTTCTGATCCTCACCGCGCACGGGAGCATCCCCAATGCCGTCGAAGCCATGCAGAAGGGGGCTTATGGTTACCTCACCAAACCCTTCGACGACAAGGAACTGAAGGTCTACATCGAGAAAGCCCTGGCACAGCAGCGGATGGGCCGGGAAATCCAACGCCTCAAGTCGTTGGTCAAGGAACTCTATGGGCTGGAGAACGTCGTAACCCGTAGCCCCAAGATGCAGGCCCTGCTGGAACAGGTTGCGCGCGTGGCCGATACGGATGCCACGATTTGCTTATCCGGCGAGACCGGAACCGGCAAGGAGCTGATCGCACGCGTCATCCACTGCAACAGTCGGAGGGCCAGGGGCCCCTTCCTCGCAGTCAATTGCGGGGCCATTGCGGAAACCCTTTTCGAGAGCGAACTCTTCGGCCACGTCAAGGGGGCCTTCACCGGCGCGCATGACTCGAAGCGCGGCGTGTTCCAGAGCGCCGACGGCGGCACGCTTTTCCTCGACGAGATCGGTGAGACGCCGTTGGCCCTTCAGGTCAAACTCCTGCGAGCCTTAGAGGAACGAGAGGTGCATCCGGTGGGAGCTGACCGACCCACTAAGACTGACGTCCGCATCATCACCGCGACGAACAAGGACCTAGGACAGGCGGTACGGGAAGGGAGATTCCGAGAGGACCTCTATTACCGGATTCAGGTCGTCCCGCTGACGATTCTGCCGCTGCGGGAACGCCGAGATGACATCCCGCCGTTGGCTCAACACTTCTTGAAACAGAGCGTCCGGCGGCTGAACAAGGACATCCGCGGCTTCGTGCCGGACGCCATGCAAAAGCTGATGCTCCATCCCTGGCCCGGCAACGTCCGCGAGCTTGAGAACGTGATTGAAAATGCCGTCATCATGTCCACCCAGGACATGATCACAGCCGACCTGATCACCGCCGCCAACCAATCTGCCGAAGGCCGGTTGAAACCGTTGACCGAGGCGCGGGAGGAGTTCGAGCGGGGCTACTTGACGGAGATCTTACAACTCACCGGGGGAAATATCTCGCGCGCCGCTCAGATCGCGGGCCGTTATCGATCCGACTTCTACAAGTTGCTCAAGAAACACGGCCTTCACCCCGCAGACACTAAGGAGATGAAAGCCACAGACCTGGAAGAAGTGGCCGAACAGGACCCGTCTGAGAGCTAGAAGCTATCAAGGATAACTCTATTTTTTTCCAGGCGGCGCGGCGAGCGCTTTTAACTCGGCCTCGTACTCCGCGGCGAGGGCATCCGGACCGAGGGCTTTGGCGACGCGGATGAGCCGTTTCAGGACGTCGGCGGCCTTCGCCGTCATATTCAGCGCGCGGTATCCTCGGTAGGCACGGTCATAATACCCAAGGGCCTCATCCAGACGATTCGCGCCCTCGGCAAGACGCCCTAGGTTCGCAAGGTCGGCCGCAATCGCAGCGCGGTCCTCGACCTCTTTGTCGAGGGTGAGGGCCTGCTCGTACCGGCCTCTCGCCTCCGCCGGGCGTCCACGCGCTTCCATCAGCGAGCCGAGGTTGCTCAGGTTGCTCGCCATCGAGCGACGCTCGCGCAAGTCGGTGTTGATCGCCAGCGCCTGCTGGAAGCTCTGTTCCGCCTGGTCCAGCTCGCCCCGCGCCTGTTGGAGCAGACCCACGTTGTTCAAGACGACTGCTTCCCCCCGTCGGTCCGCGAGCTCGCGCGCGAAAGCAAGCGCCTGTTGATAGTGCCCCAGGGCTGCCGTGGCATCGCCCGCGAGGTGGGCCGCCTGTCCCAGATGGCTTATGGCGGCAGCGGTAAGCCGCTTATCGCCGAGCTCCAACGCAACCGCCACCGCACGGCGATGGAGCTGGACTGCCTTGGACTGATCCCCTTTGAGACCGGCTATCGTACCAAGATCGTTGAGCAGCGCGGCAAGCCCGGGCCGGTCGTCAATACTCTCCGCCAGGCGGCGCGCTTCTTCAAACGTCGCCCCGGCCCGTTCCACGTCCCCCAGCCCCAACGCGCGGTGGCCCCTGTCCCGGAGGTCACGGACATGTTTGGCCAACGGCGAGAGCTCAGGACCAACAGCTCCCCCGAAGCAGCCCCCTACCCCAAGCGCCAGAAGAAGGATAGCCGGACCGGCAAGCCTCATTCCTTGACCAGGTCGTCCTTGCGCAGGCTTGTCGGTCCGCTTGCGGCCAATTCCTCCGACCGCGCGGCGCGTCCCCTGGCCGCAAATACACTGAGCGGGAAGGTCTGCTTCGCCCCCGCAAGGATTTCGTTCACATCCTCCAAGGTCCCCTGGGCCGACCGTACAATCGGGGGTACGTCTTTGTGGATGACTTCTCTCAGATCACCCGTCATGGCCTGCACGTTGTCCACCGCCCCCTTGGCCGAATCCACGACCGCCGGAAGCTTGGCGGTGGTGGCCTTCACGTCCTCCACGGCATCGCCGACCCGATCCACGCTTTTGCGAACCCCGGCCGTGATGCCCGGAAGCTCGGCTGCGGCGTTCCGCGCTGCATCGCGGACCGTCACCGTGGTCTCCCGGACGTGGTCCAGCACGTCGGGCAGCCGGGTCGAGGCCTCACGCACATTCGCGAGCGCCTCGTTTCCGGTCTTCACGGTCGCATGCACGTCCTGGGTGATCTGCTCCACCCGGCCCACCATCCTTTTGACGGTTTCCACGAGCGGCTTTACTTCGGCCAGCAGCTCCGCAACGTTGAACGGTTCTTCCGCCTCGATATGCCCGCCCGCTTGGACAACCGGCTTGCTCTTATTCCCGACCGTGATCTCGATTTGAGTCTCTCCGACAAAGCCGCCGGTTTTGCCGATCTTGGCGAGGGAGTTTTGCCGGATCTTATCCTGGTACTTCTTCAGGATCTCAAGGGTGACCTTGGCGTCGTTCTGATCGGTGAACTCGACCTTGCTGACCCGGCCGACCTGAATCCCCAACAGGACTACCGGCTGGCCGGCTTTCAGCCCGTGCCCTTCGCTGAAAAGCGTGGTGACCTGGTACTTCTCTTCGAACAGGTTTTCGCTCTTGACCACGAAGATCAGGACCGCGCCGAGGATCAGGATGGGCACGATCACAAATCCTCCCACGATCTGGTGAATCCGTTTCTGAGACAGGCGATGAGAGTAATGCATCTTTTTCTCCTTCAGTGAAAACGGAAAAAGTCCAGGACCATCGGATCATCCACGCGCGAGGCCTCAACAGGCGGACAGGCCGCCACCATGTGGCCGTCCCGGAGCAACACCAAGCGGTCCATCAATCCGAACAGCGCGGTCGGGGCGTTAATCGTCACGACGACGGTGAGCGCACCTGCTTTCCGGTAGCCCTCGACGAGCCCCCGGACCCGCACCAGACCTTCGGCGTCCAGTCCGAGCAGCAGCTCGTCAATGAACAGGATTTCGGTGTCCAATACCCGGGCCCGTGCCATCGCCACCAGACGAGCATCCCCTAACGTCAGCTCGGCCGGGAAACGGTCCCGAAGGGCATCCACGCCGCATTCCCTGAGACGCGCTATGACTCTGTCCTGGATTTCGCTTTCCGGGAGAGCGGTATGATAGCGCAAAGGGAGCGCAACGTTGTTGAACACGCTCAAGTTGCTGACAAGCGCGGGCTTGTCGAAGACGAAGCCCACGCGCTGGCGCAGGTGCAGGAACTCCTCTTCGGATGCCTGAGACGGGTCCACCCCCAACACACGGACCGTCCCCGATGTCGGCATCTCAAGGCCTGCGCAGAGTTTGAGCGCAAGCCCCTTCCCCGACGCATCGGATCCGACCAGGGCGACGGCTTCACCCCGCTGGACCGACAGGCTCAGGTCGTCCACACGCACGTGGTCTGCCACGGAGGCTGAGACGTGTTCGAGTTCGAGCACCGACTCCGCCATGGGCTCTCCGGGCTACAGATAAAAGCTGATGCTCACGATAATATCCAGCACCAGACAGGCCGTCACGGTGCTGAGCATGGCCTTGGTGGCTTGCTGCGGCACCTCGGTCGTGGCGCCGACGACCGACAGTCCATGGTGGCAACAGATCACCGCAATGACCAACCCGAACAGCCCGCCCTTGATGACGGTAATCAGGACGTCGGCGACCGAGAGCGACTTCTCGATCTCCGTCAAATAGACGGCGACGGGAATGGTGAGCTTCACCTTCGCCACCAGGAAACCTCCCAAGATCGCCACCACGTCGAAGTAGATCGTCAGGCAGATCACGGCCACGATCGCGCCGATCAGGCGCGGCATCACGAGGAAGCGAACCAGATTGATCCCCATCGCTTCGAGCGCGGCGATCTCCTGGCCGACCCGCATGTTGCCCAGTTCGGTGCACATGGCGGTGCCGGACCGCCAGACCACGATGAAAGCGGTGATCAAGGGACCCAGTTCACGAACCACCGTCAACACGATGATCTTGGCCAGAAACGCTCCGGCGCCCACATGAGGAAGCGTGGTCCCTGCCTGGATGATGATGAGGAGACCCAATATCAGAGCGATCACCCCGACGACCGGTAGGGCGTCCACCCCGGTAAACAGAATTTGGCGGGTAATGACTCGGAATGCTTCCCCGCGCCCGCGCCGAGCAGGCGAGAGGAATCCCTTGAACGCGAGATAGCTCAGGTACAGGACGTCGGCCGCGTAGGCAACGCCCTCGACCGTCTTCCTGCCGGTCCAGGCAATCACAGCTTGATAGGCTGTCTGCCGTTATCCTTTCGGGATGTTCTGCTTCTCCCAGTCCGCCAGGAACTTCTTGAGGCCGAGGTCGGTCAGGGGGTGCTGCACGAGCTGCTTGAAGACGCCAAACGGCATGGTACAGATGTCCCCGCCGATCTTGGCGGCCTCGACCACGTGTTGCGGGTGCCGCACACTGGCGACCAGCACCTTGGTCTTATACTGATAGTTCCGGTAGATGGTCACGATGTCCTGAATAAGTCCCATCCCGTCCTGGCTGATGTCGTCCAGCCGGCCGATGAACGGGCTCACGCACCAGGCGCCCGCCTTGGCCGCCAGAATGGCCTGGGTGGGCGAGAAACACAACGTGACATTCACGCGGATCCCCTCGGAGGCCAGCGCCTTAGTGGCCTTCAACCCTTCCGGGATCAACGGACACTTGACCACGATGTTCTTGTGGACCTTGGCCAGATCCTTCCCTTCCTTGATCATGGCGGCGGCTTCGACGCTGACCACCTCCGCGCTGATCGGACCGTCCACGATGGAGGAGATCTCCTTGAGGAGGTCCTTAAAACTGCGGCCCTCCTTCGCCACCAGCGAAGGGTTGGTCGTCACGCCGTCCAGGATGCCCCAACTGGCGGCTTCCCGGATCTCTTTTACGTTACCGGTATCCAAAAAGATCATCATGGTGCACCTCCCGTGCTTGAAGACCGAGGTCAAGCTGCGCGTTATGGTATTCTAGGAGAACATAGCGGGCTTTGCAAACAAGAACTCATGGCCCGTTCCGAAGAAAGGGGTCGGTTATGTCTCGGTCGGCAATCGTGATGCTGAGCCTGTTGCTGCTAGCTGGATGCTCGAGCAATCCTTATCTTGAGCAATCACTCAAGCCGGCTGCCCAGCGGCATGAAAGCAAGGAATGGTTCGAGAAGGAGTGGGGCAAGCCCTCCGGCACATCGAAGCGGTTCTGGGGAGGGGAAACCTGGACTTACTACCGGATCGCCGGCGGCACCGCGCGCATACTCGGGGGCATCAATCCCCACGAGTGCGAGATCAAGTTGTTCTTCGATAAGGAAGGGAAGCTGGACGACTACGACTATTCCGGCTGCTGACCTCTACGGGTAAGTTAGGCTGAAGTCAGCTTCTTCTCGTAGCTGGCGCGGCAGGTCTCGCTGCAGAAGAAGTACGTCTGTCCGCTCCTCTGAAGAAAGTAAGCTCCCTCCTTCGGCACGTACATCCCGCAAACCGGATCCTGGACCATCTCGGCCGGCGCTCCCGACGATCCCCCCGACCGCCCCACGTCCTTCCCCTTGCCGAAGAGCCCTCGCAAGGCGCTCTTCACCATGAAATACACGATGACCAGCAGGACCGACAGGACGATGAACCGCCACATGCGGGGAGCGTAACAGAATCAAAGAAGAGGGGTCAAACCGCCCACCTCTTACGGTTTCTCTCGCTCTTGCCGGCCATGCTCCTGCTGGAGACGCTCACGCATTTCTCTATGGAACTTCATGGTGAAGAATAGGAGCTTCACCTGTTGTTCTGGCGTCAGCAAGTCGCGCCCGACTTGCATGCGTTCCCGCCGCAGCCCGGCCATCGCGTCTTCCACCGCATAGACGCGCTCCAGCGCCTGCTTGAGGGCGCCGTCGTCTACAGGCGCCCCAGCCGGAGGAGCCTCTTCCGGTCCGCGGCGACCGCCCTCGCGAGAACCTCGGCGATTTTCTTTGCGCAGGCCTTTGGCCTGCTCCCGCAAAGCCTGGAAGGCCTCCCGCCGCTGCCGCCGCAGGTCCTCGCCCTTCTGGTCGAGTTGCTCCAATCGCTGGCTGAGCTTGGTCCGAGTGGCATCGTCCAGTTGGAGCAAATGCATCAGTCGCTCGCGTTTCTTCGCTTCAAAGTGCCGGGCGCCCTCCTCCCCTCCGGCTGGCCCGTGCTCTTTCTCGGAGGTAATCCGGTCCAATTCCTCCATCACTGGTGGAGCGGGGCGGGGTTCACTTGGCGGCCCCGGCGCTTGAGCAAAAGCCGGAGACGAGAGGAGCACCGCCAAGAGGGTGATCCCTCCCCGATTGAGCATGTTCTGTCCCATAGTTCTCCTTTTCAGATATCCCCGAACAAACGGTCCACGGTTCGTCTGTCCAAACGCGACGCCATCTCGACCAAGACCATATCAGGATCTTCTTCCCCAAACACTTCCCAGTCCGCTTCGACAAGATGCGGCAGGTCTGACTTGCCTTCGCCCGGCGACTGCGCAACGGGTTGACCTTTCCCCGAGGGCCCACCATCGCGCGGTTCAAACACACCCGCCAGCATCCAAGCACCGACGAGAAGCACCACTGAAGCCGCCAAGGCCATGGGCCAGGAGCGCATTGAGACTCCAACCCACGAACGGAAGGGAGGCGAGAGCCGTTTCACACGCGTCGCCTCGCCTCGCGCCTGCGCCAGTTGGCGCCGGACTTGATCGGGGAATTCTTCCCAGAATCGGTCGCCCGGATCGGGGACTGTCCGTCGCTTCAGCCGGACCAGTACCTGGCGAACGGCTTCCATTTCGGCCCGACACGCCGCGCACCCCTCCAAATGCGCCGTGACATCCCGAACGAGCGACGCTTCCAAGTCCAGTTCCAGATAGGCCACGGTCCTTTCCTTGACCTCGCCGCAGATCATAGTCGTTCCTCGCCTCCCACCAACGCCCGCCGGAGCTTGTTCACCGCGTGGTGGTAATTGGCCTTCGCCGTCCCTTCAGAGCAGCTCATGATCGCTCCGATCTCGGCAAAGGCATGGTTGTGGTACACGCGCAGGACCAGAGCCTCCCGTTGCCGCTCCGGCAAGGCGCGGATCGCTCCCCCCAAGCGATCCCGCAGCTCGGAAGCCGCCGCCGCCCGGAAGGTGTCCAGGGGAGCCGAAAGCGGCACTTCCTCCACATCCTCGTACACCTGTCGGGCACGGGCCCGGAGGGCATTGCGACAGAGGTTGAGCCCGATCTGAAAGAGCCAAGTGCGAAAGCTCGACTCCCGCCTGAACGTCCGGTGGTGCAAGAAGGCCTGCACGAATGTTTTCTGGGCCAAATCCGCCGCGTCGGCATGGTTTTCCAACATGCGATAAGCCAGATGATAAATGGTCCTCTGATGGCGCCTGACCAGTTCCTCAAAGGCCGACTCCTCCCCGGCCGCGTAGCGGTCCAATAGCTGGTTGTCCGACTCCTCCATATCGTCCCAGATGCCGCTCCGGCCGCCCCCGCCCGCCTTCACCATCCTCTACATTCCCTGAGACACCCACTCCCGCCAAAAGTAAAACCGAAAGAAAAAAATAATCGGCCGTTCCCGATGCCTCAGTCAGGATCACCTTTAAACATGACGGGTTCTTTCCGGTTGAGTTATACGCACGAACAAGCTATGATGTGGTCTGTTCATGGACTTCGAACGGAGGGATGGCTTAATTATGATTGCACACAGGTCAGGCAAATCCAAACACACCGTTACGGCCGATCTGAAGGGCCCACGCCGCGTCACCCCCCGCCTCACTCCACGGGAGCGCCAGGTGCTGAGCCTGGTGGCCCATGGCTACACCAGCAAAGAGATCGGCGAGAAACTCGGCATCAGCCCCCGCACGGCCGAGACCCACCGCGTCAACATCGGTCGCCGGCTGGGCATCCGTAACGTGGCGCAAATGGTGCGCTACGCCATCGAAAACGACCTCTCTCCCATCACCAAGCGTTCGCGGTAAGCCTCGCGCAATACTTGTCCGGTGTGGGATGCCTTCACCTGCGCAATATACTTGGGCGTCCCTGCCGCGACGACCTCGCCGCCCCGATCGCCCCCCTCCGGCCCCAGATCAATGATCCAGTCGGCGTTGCGGATGACGTCAAGATTGTGCTCGATCACGACCACGCTGTTGCCTGACCCCACTAGGCGGTTGAGGACTTCCAGTAGTTTCTGGATATCCGCAAAGTGCAGACCGGTGGTCGGTTCGTCCAGGATATAGAGGGTACGACCGGTGGCCCGCTTGGAGAGCTCGCGTGAGAGCTTGACCCGCTGCGCCTCACCTCCTGAGAGGGTGGTGGCCGACTGGCCCAGCTTGATGTAGCCCAACCCCACATCATTGAGCGTCGCCAGCTTGGCCTTGATCAAGGGGAGGTGCTGGAAGAAGGCACCCGCTTCCTCGACCGTCATGTCAAGAATGTCGGCGATGTTTTTATCCTTGTGGCAGACCTCCAGCGTCTCTCGATTGTATCGGCGACCTTTGCAGACCTCACAGGTCACGTAGACGTCAGGCAGAAAGTGCATCTCGATCTTGATCAGGCCATCACCCCGGCAAGCCTCACAGCGTCCCCCCTTGACGTTGAACGAATAGCGGCCGGCTTTGTAGCCGCGAACACGCGATTCGGGGAGGTTGGCGAAGAGATCCCGTATATAGGTGAACAAGCCGGTGTACGTGGCAGGATTGGACCTGGGCGTGCGCCCGATCGGCGATTGGTCAATGTTGATGATCTTGTCTACGTGCTCGATGCCTTTGATGTCCGAGCATCCTGTGATCCACGGTTTCTTTGGAATACCACGATCTCTCTCGCCATACAGCAGTTGCCGCAAACTCCGGTACAGGACGTCGAAGAGCAGCGTGCTTTTGCCCGACCCGGATACGCCGGTCACGCACGTCAGAAGGCCCAACGGAATCTGCGCCGTGATGTTTTTGAGATTGTGCTCCCCGCCTCCGACGATCGTGAGGTAGCGCCCGGCCTGCCGCGCACGGTGGGGGAGAGTGATGAGCATTTCTCCCCGCAAGTATTGCCCCGTGAGGGACGCTTTGTTGGCCATGACTTCGGCCGGGGTCCCCATGGCCACGATGGCGCCTCCATGGATACCGGCGCCAGGGCCGAGGTCCAGCAGGTAGTCCGCGCGCCGCATCGTTTCGGCGTCGTGCTCGACCACGATCACGGTATTACCGAGATCCCGAAGGCGGGCCAGGGTGTTCAGCAGTCGCTGGTTGTCCCGCTGGTGCAACCCGATGGACGGTTCGTCGAGGATATAGAGGACGCCCACGAGGCCGGACCCGATCTGGGTCGCCAGGCGGATGCGCTGGCCCTCCCCGCCGGAGAGGGTCGCGGCCGCCCGGTCCAGCGTCAGGTAGTCCAATCCGACGTTGATCAGAAAGCCCAGCCGTTCGCGGATTTCTTTCAAGATGCGATGGGCGATGAAGGTCTCACGCTCGGTCAGTGTCAGCCGCTCGAAGAAGGAAACCGCTGCCTGGATGGATTGGCGCGTGACCGCCGCAATGGACTTTTTATCAATCAGGACCGACAGGCTCTCCGGTTTCAACCGGTCGCCCTTGCAGATCGGACAGAGCGCCAGGGTCGCGTAGTCCTCGTCCTCATATTCGTCGTCTGCGTCCAGCGGGCAGCCCCTGGGCGGTTCGTGGCCCAACCCGTCGCAGGCGGAGCAGGCGCCGTGGGGACTGTTGAAGGAGAAGAGCCGAGGGGACAACTCGGAATAGCTGAAGCCGCAGCGCACGCAGGCCAGTTTCTCGCTGAACAGACGGTCTTTCTCCCCCTCCACTGATACGCCGACGAGGCCATGGGACTGCTTGAGGGCGATCTCCAAAGAGTCGGCGAGCCGACGCATCGTCGGGTCGTCGTGTTTGAGCACCACGCGGTCCACGACGATCTCGATGGTGTGCTTCTTCTGCTTGTCCAGCGTAATTTCATCGGCCAAATCATGCAGCTTGCCGTCAATCCGCGCCCGGACGAATCCCGCTCGCCTGACCTCTTGCAACTCCTTCCGATATTCCCCTTTGCGATCCCGGACGATGGGCGCCAAGACAGAGAGTTTCGTCCCCACCGGCAGAGCCATGAGGGCGTCCACCATCTGCTGGACCGTCTGGGCTGCAATCGGATCGCCGCATTGGGGACAGTGGGGCCGTCCAATCCGGGCGAAGAGCAGACGCAGGTAATCATAGATTTCGGTGACGGTCCCCACGGTAGAGCGGGGATTGCGTGAGGTGGTTTTCTGCTCGATGGAGATGGCCGGCGAAAGACCCTCAATGGAGTCCACGTCCGGTTTATCCATCTGCTCCAGGAACTGCCGGGCGTAGGCCGAGAGAGACTCCACGTAGCGGCGCTGGCCCTCCGCGTAGATCGTGTCGAAGGCCAGCGACGACTTGCCGGAGCCGGACAGGCCGGTGATCACAACGAGCTTGTCGCGCGGGATCGCCAAATCGAGGTTCTTGAGGTTATGCTCCCGCGCGCCCTTGATGATGATGGATCGAGGATCCGGCATAGAACGTCATTCTAACCGACGCATTACACCCCGACAAGGTCCAGATGCAGGTCCTGTCGCCGCATCACCCGGACGTTCTCAGATCCTTTCGCCATCGCAGCCCCGCAGACTCGGCTGTAGGCTCTTCCGCTCCGCCCGGGGCCCATGCGGCGCCACCCGCTTCGCGTGCTGTGCATCTTTCGCTTGTTCCCGCGAAGTCACTTTTGCAAGGGAACCTGTGTCAAAAGGAATGTTGCGATGCCGAACCGGTCACAAATTGTGACCAGTTCAGGTTTCGAGTTTTAACTAACTTTTCAGGTGGTTATAAACTTGAAGTGCCAATTTGGCACTTCAAGTTCGACCGCGCAGATTGCGAGCTCAAAGTGGAGAAACAAAGGTGATGAATGGTTTAGTGATCAGCGAAAGAATCGAAAAGCGGATCCTACTTCTGCGTGGCCAACGAGTGATGCTGAGCATGGATCTTGCCGAGCTTTATGGTGTTGAGCCCAGGGTCCTAGTCCAAGCTGTTAAAAGAAACAATGAGCGGTTCCCTGGCGATTTCATGTTTCAACTGAATTTACAAGAAGTTAGAAACTTGAAATCACAAATTGTGATTTCAAGTTGGGGTGGTCGGCGATTCACCCCTCTCGCCTTCACTGAACAGGGCGTTGCCATGCTGTCCAGTGTACTTCGGAGCAATCGTGCAGTTCGGGTCAACATCGAGATCATGCGCGCGTTCGTCCGCCTGCGAGAACTGATCTCCTCCAACAAGGATCTGGCCAAACGGCTGGACGAATTGGAGAAGAAGTACGACGCCCAGTTTAAAACGGTGTTCGACGCGATCCGCCAATTGATGACGCCACCGGAACCCAAGCCCCGCCGCATCGGCTTCCGCGCGCGCTGATGCAAAACATCCTCGTCGATCCAAAATGCGAGTCTAACCTTGCATCCCGGCGAGGTCTGCTAAGTGGTGCGATGCGGCCGAAGAAGATAACGTTGTGAGATCAGATTATCCATTTAAATTCGTGCTGCACAGGACACATCATTCCTGCCAATGTTTCAAAAACATCGTCATAGGCTCTTTTCTGCTTGGCAAGCGTACGCGCAGAAGAATATGTCATAAGATCTGCGACTTCTAATAATCTAGGCCGCTCCTTACTTTGAACATTTTCCGGCGTGATTGTAAAAATCGTGTCAGCTAATGGCATGGAAACCTCTCGAATAGTAAGTAGCCTGCCCGCCTGTCGGTTTCCTCCCCCCCATTTGATCATGGTTCCGTCTGGATCAGTCCAAAGCTTCATATTGTTCCGATACTCGGGATCAAGAGAAAATTGAGCTAGGGCTGCTTGAAATGCGAATGGTATTAACTGCTTCTTTTCCTCCAGCGTGAAGGAAGCAACGGCGCCGATAGCGGGAATGGCCTTTCCCAAGGCATTTGTAGAAACGTAACCCACCACAGTTTTTAGAAACTGGCCTCGCCCAAGGGCTATCGTTAGATCGACTGCCATTTGATAGCATTCGCTGTCGTCTAAATGTGACCACGGTGTATGTTTCCTGCCTTGAGGATTAAAAATCTGTCGGCAATGCCACTTTGCATCTGGTTGGACGCGATATTGAGACTTGATCGCGCGGAGCACATTTTCTACTTCTTGGACTTTGTCTTCAGGTGAAGCGACGATACCGTAAACAACAAAATCGCCTGCCACGCTCTCGTCGCCATACACATGGTACATATTCGTTACCTATACTATCAGCCCATCCCAATTGTGTGAAGTATGAAGCCTATTCGGTTGAGCGAGGAAGTGTATTGGAGGAGCTTGCTGTGCCTCTTCGGCGGGTGCTACGATGGCGCTCCCATGTTGACAGTAGAAGAACAGACCACAGACAACGGGGACAGTCCCCATGAAGAAAGGGGACTGTCCCCTCAGCACCCGCCGGCGGGGACGGGCCAGCAGAAGGAGCGGGCGGTCCAGCGGATGTTCTCGTCCATCGCCTGCTACTACGACCTGAACAACTCGCTGCTGAGCTTCGGTCTACATCATTTCTGGAAACGAAAAGCGGTTGAGTTCTTAGCAGAAGATCCCCCTCACCCTGACCCTCTCCCTCCAGGGGCGAGGGGAAAATTTGGAGTCCCTCCGGGAGAGAGAGAAGCTGTGAAGCTCGTTCTGGATGTCGGAGCGGGAACGGCTGATCTCGCGTTGCTGGCAGCTAATTCCTTGGGAAACGGAGCGCGGATCGTCGCTGCGGATCTCAACCGACCGATGCTAGCGATCGGAGCGGAGAAGGTACGGAAGGCTCATCGGCAGAATCAGATCGTCTGTGTGCAAGCTAACGCCGAACAGTTGTGCGTGCCGGACGGCGCATTTGACGCCGTGACGACCGGCTTTTGCATGCGGAATGTCGCGAACCTACCCCTGGCCTTGAGCGAGATCAGGCGCGTACTTAAACCCGGCGGGCGCCTCATCTGCCTTGAGTTCTCGCGCCCCATGGCAAGCTGGCTGCGGCGATTGTATGACTGGTATTCGTTCTCGCTCCTGCCGTGGGTCGGGACGAAGGTGTCGGGCGATCACACCGGCGTGTATGAGTACCTGCCGGCCTCGATCCGGGCCTTTCCCGATCAGGAAGCCCTCGCGCGCCTGATGCGCGAGGTGGGATTCAGCAAAGTCGAGTACCAAAATCTGAGCGGCGGCATCGTCGCCATCCACGTCGCCGTCAAATGAACAGCATCCTCTACATCTTTCTGCCCTGCAAGCAGATCTATCCGGTCGGCTGCACCTATCTCGCGGACTACATCCATCGGCGACATCCGGAGATCCGCCAGCGCATCCTGGACCTGTCGCAGATCCCCCCCGGCGAGCGCGCGCGGGCCGTCCGTGAGACCGCCGAGGCCGTTCGCCCGGACCTGGTCTGCTTCTCCTGGCGCGACATCCAGATCTTCTCGCCGCACGAAGGCGACGCCTCGCTGGAGCAGGCCTTCACGTTTTACTACTCGAACAATCCCCTTAAAAAGATCACCGCGTCGCTCTCGGGCGTCAAATCGCTCTATCAGTACTATTCCGGCATCCGGGCCAACCTCGCGCACGCCTGGCTGATCCGCAAGACCTGCCCCGACGCGCAGATCATGATCGGCGGCGGGGCCTTCGGCGCCTTTGCCGACCAACTCATCGAAAAGCTGCCTGAGGGAACCATCGGCATCCTGGGCGAGGGCGAAGAAGCCATTTTGAAAGTCGTCGAGGGCAAGCCGCTCGACGGCGAGCGGTTCATCACCCGGCAGAATGGGAAGACGATCAAGGGCCTGGGCCAGAGCTACACGGACCTTGGCGACTTCACTGTGGACCTGCCGTACATCGCGTCCATCTTTCCCCAATACCACGCCTACGCGCACGACTGCATCGGCGTGCAGAGCAAACGCGGCTGCCCGTATGAC
>CAZITU010000010.1:0-42744 GCA_964542245.1 uncultured Nitrospirales bacterium
TGCATCACTCCGATCGGGGGAGCCAGTACACCAGTGAGCCGTTCCAGCGGCTCCTCGCCGACCACGGCGTCACCTGCAGTATGAGTCGGGCGGGCAACGTCTGGGACAATGCGGCGATGGAGAGCTTCTTCTCTTCGCTGAAAATCGAACGCACGGCGGCCAAGACGTACCGCACGCGAGCCCAGGCCCAGGCTGACGTGTTCGATTACATCGAGCGTTTCTACGATCCCAGGCGGCGGCACTCGACGCTGGGTTATCTCAGTCCGATGGAGTTCGAAATGCAGGCCGGATGAGCGTAAGCTGGTGTCAACCAAACCGGCAGCAGCCCAAAGAGTTGTTCTCAGCTCTCCCCCTTGTAGCCGATTCGACCGCAGCGGTCGAATCGGAAGGGCGCACGCTCATATTATCTACATCGGTAATGGACTCAATAAACCGAGATTGCTTCGTCGCTTCGCTCTTCGCAATGACAGCAGAGGAAAGCGGTGACTGACCCTGTTATCCATAACACCCAATCGTTATGCGGCGTTTAATGGAGAAATGCGTTCAATCTTGCTCTTTATGGTCCTTGCCGCATCCCAGAGATCAACGGCACGCTGGGCGTTCAACCAAACCTCAGGGGTGTTGCCGAACAGACGAGAGAGACGCAACGCCATTTCAGGGCTCACGGCGCGCCGTTCCCGAAGCAATTCATTCACAGTCTGGCGTGACACCCCAAGCGCCTCGGCAAAACTCGATACTGTCAGCCCATAATCCGGCAAGAAATCCTCACGCAGCATCTCGCCCGGATGCGTGGGTCGAATCATCCTTTGTCTTTTGTGGGGAATGCTCATCTCGCACCTCGCATCAGTGGTAATCCGTCAACTCCACGTCATAGGCGTCGCCGTCCACAAATCGAAAGCAAATCCGCCATTGATCGTTCACAGAGACGGAGTGCTGCCCTCTTCGGTCCCTTTCCAGTTTATGAAGTCGGTTGCTGGGAGGAACCTTCAAATCTTCTAAGCGCGTCGCCAAATCGAGATATTCCGGCCTTCGCAACGCCCTTTTCCAGATTTCCGAAGGGAATCGCTTCGATTTGCCCGTCACGTACAACTCCTCCGTGTGCCTGTCAGCGAATGCTTTGATCACACCTCAAGCGTAAACTGTCACGTGACGCTTGTCAATGCCGATCTGGCCCCCTCACCCTGGGCTCTCTCCCTCGGTGGGGCGAGGGTGTCAATCAGTACCCTTCGACAAGCTCAGGGTGACCGGAATTTAAGCTAGGCTTTACCTTCGATTGCGCTGATGAGTTCTATCATTGCCTTGCTTGGGTCGGGGGCGGCCAGGATCGCCGAGATCGCGGCCGCGCCATCGGCACCGGCGTTCATCACATCAGCCACATTCTGAGCCGTGATCCCCCCGATGGCCACGATGGGGATGCGGACGCGCGCCCGCACCTCGCGCAGGCCTCCGACGCCGACGACCGGGTCCGGGTTCTCCTTCGTGGTGGTCTGAAAGATGGGGCCGAAGCCGATGTAGTCGGCGCCCGCTTTTTCCGCCTCCAGCGCCTGGGCCAGCGAATGTGTTGAAACCCCGATCAACTTGCCTGATCCCAGAATCGCCCGCGCGTCCACCAGCGGCAAATCTTCCTGGCCCAAGTGGACCCCATCCGCTCCGACGGCCTTGGCCACATCGCACCGATCGTTGACGATGAACATCCCGCCACCTTTCCGCACCAGCGGACACAACTGGGAGGCCCGATCATAGACCCTTCCCGTATCCGGGGTTTTCATCCGCAATTGAAACATCCGAACCCCGGCGGCAAGCGCCGCACTGCACAGGTCGGCCAGGGACCGATCACCTGCAACGTCGGGGTCGAGAATGAGATACAGACCGCGAAGATTCGGCGCCAAGGAGGGGCTAGCCTGGGTGAGTGGCGAAGAACCGCTCGAGGAAGCTCGTAGAGAACCGGCCCTTCAGGAAATCCGGATCCTCAAAGATGCGCCGGTGGAGCGGCAGGGTGGTCTTGACCCCCTCGACGACACATTCCTCGAGGGCCCGCCGCATACGGACGAGAGCCTCCTCGCGCGTGCTCCCGTGCACGATGAGCTTGGCGATGAGGCTGTCATACTGGGAGGGAATCTCGGAGCCGGTCTCGAGCGCCGTGTCAATCCTGATGCCGGGCCCCCCGGGGGCGTGGAATCGGGTGATGCGCCCCGGACAGGGGGTGAATTTGTCGGGGCACTCGGCATTGATCCGGCACTCGATGCTGTGGCCGTTGACCTTCACGTCCTGTTGCTTCCAGGCCAGCGACATCCCGGAGGCGATTTTGATCTGTTCCTTGATCAGGTCTACCCCGGTCACCTCTTCGGTGATGGGATGCTCGACCTGGATCCGGGTGTTCATCTCCATGAAGAAAAAGCGCCGATCTTTGTCCAACAGGAACTCGACGGTCCCGGCGTTCCGATACCGGATGGCCTGCGCCGCCTCGACGGCCACCTTGCCCAACTCGCGGCGGAGACGGTCGTCCACGGCCGGCGACGGGGTTTCTTCGATGAGCTTCTGATAGCGGCGTTGAATGGAACAATCCCGCTCTCCCAGCGAGATCGTACGACCGCGCTCGTCGGCCAAGATCTGGACTTCGATGTGGCGAGGCTCAAGGAAGTACCGCTCCACATACACGCTCTGGCTGCCGAAGGCCGCGTCGGCTTCTGCGCGGGCGGCCTGGAAGGCGTGCACGAGCTCGTCTTCCTTGTTCACGACGCGCATCCCGCGTCCGCCGCCGCCCGCCGAGGCTTTGATGATCACGGGGTAGCCGATTTTGGCGGCGACCGCCGCCGCCTCCTGCTCGTCGGCGATCTCTCCCTCGCTGCCGGGGAGGACCGGCACTCCCTGACGGGCCATGCTGTCCCGCGCCTTGGCCTTGTCCCCCATCGTCGCGATGTTTTCGGACGTCGGCCCGATGAATTTGACGCCGATGGACTCGCAGACCTCGGCGAAGTGGGTGTTCTCGGCGAGGAATCCGTAACCCGGGTGAATGGCCTCGCTCGCCGTGATCTCGGCCGCGCTCAGGATGTTGGGGATGTTCCGATAACTCAAGGCGGGATCGGCCGGACCGATGCAGAGGGACTCGTCCGCCAGCCGCACGTGGAGGGCATCCGCGTCGACTTCCGAATGCACCGCCACGCTGCGAATGCCGAGTTCCTTGCACGCGCGGATGATCCGGACCGCAATCTCCCCTCGGTTTGCGATGAGGATTTTCTTAAACACCGCTCACCCTTCGGGGCGCGCTCCCGGCTCGATCAGGAAGAGCGGCTCGCCGTATTCGACCGGCTTCGCATTCTCAACGAGGATCTTCGCGATACGCCCGTCCACCTCCGACTCGATCTCGTTCATCAGCTTCATGGCCTCGACGATGCAGAGGACTTGCCCCTTCCTGACGTACGCGCCCTCTTCGACATATGGTTCAGCCTCGGGGGAGGCCGACCGAAAGAAGATGCCCACGATGGGCGACGTCACGGTCACCAGCCCCTCATCGGATCGGGTGGCCGGCGGAACGCCCGCGTGAAGCGAGCTTCGCAAGGGATCGGAAACCGGGACGGTGACTTCCCGGGCCTGGATCGGTGACGCTGTCCCCTCCCGCCGCAACCGAACGCGGAGTCCGTCCCGCTCCACCTCAAGATCACTCACCCCGGCCGAGTGGAAAACCTCGATCAGGTCGTGCAAGACCTTCGGATCGACCAGCGCGTTGGGGCTCGGCTTCGGCGCCGGCTTCTTGGCTTTTCTGTCCGGTGGGGGAAGACGGCGTTTCATCAAGCCCGTTCCACGTATTCGCGCGTCCGGCTGTCCACTTTGACCATCACCCCCTCATCGAGATAGAGAGGCACCTTGATGGTCGCCCCGCTTTCCAGCACGGCCGGTTTCGATCCGCCCGAGGCCGTATCCCCCCGCACGCCCGGTTCGGTCTTGACGACCTTGAGTTCCACAAAGACCGGCAACTCCATCCCGATCGGGACCGATTTATGGAGGAGCAGCGTGACGGTCATGTCCTCCTTGAGCAAATCCCAGCCGTCGCCCAGATGGAACCGAGCAAAGGTCATCTGTTCGTAGGTCGTCGTGTCCATGAAGGTGTACTGATCCCCGGTGGCATACAGAAATTTCATCTCGAGCTCTTCGAGGTCAGGGGTCGGTAACTTCTCCCCCGAGCGATAGGTCCGCTCGATGACGTTCCCGGACTTCAGGCTCTTCAGTTTGGTGCGGACAAAGGCCCCGCCCTTGCCGGGCTTGACGTGTTGAAACTCAATGATAGTAAACGGCTCCCCTTCCAATTCCAACTTCGCTCCATTCCGAAATTCCGACGTCGTAATCACCTGCGCGTGTTCTCCTCCCTCTGCTCCGTTACTCCTTGGTCTGTCGCGCGCGAAGGTGCGCGACGGCCGCCCGGAGGCCCAAGGCATAACTCTCCGGACCGAAACCCGAGATCTGCCCGACCGCCACCCCCGCGATGTACGAGTGCTGCCGGAATTCTTCTCGCCGATAGATGTTGGAAAGGTGCACCTCGACGGTCGGGATCCCCACACTGGCGATCGCATCCCGCAGCGCAATACTCGTGTGTGTATAGGCGCCGGGATTGATCACCAGAGCGGCGAATTCCCCGCCCGCCTTTTGAATCCAGTTCACCAGCTCGCCTTCGGCGTTGGACTGATGGATCGTGACGGTCACGCCTTCCGCACGCGCCAGCGCGATCAGATCCCGGTTGATCGCCTCGAGCGTGATCGTCCCATAGACTTGCGTCTCACGGGAGCCCAGCAGATTGAGATTGGGCCCATGGAGGACCAGGATTTTCATCAGGCCGCGGCCTCGTCAGGATGCCCCGAGCGGACACGAAGGCGTGCCGGTCTGGTAATCGCCACCGTACCTCATGCTCGTCGGCGTTGCCGAATGACCTCGAGCCAGCCCTCCAGCCGACGAACATGGGCCTTTCGCTTGGCCTGAGCGGGCGTTTCCGCAGGGGGCTGAGGGACGGCGTCCGTCGTGACGTTGGAAGTTTCCAGAGTCTCGACCCGTTCCCGAAGGCGCGGGTCGTCGGGACTCTTGGCGGCGAGCCGCCGATAGACATCAAGCCCTTTCTCCCGATGTCCCTGAACGATATAGAGCTCCGCCAGGGTTTCACTTTCGATCTCCGCTGTTTCAGCGTCCGCTTCGGCGACCGGCCCGCCGGAGGAAGGCACGGCGGTCACAGGAGACTTCGAAAGACGCAGCGTCGTGGAGGGTGTCGCCACCGCTTCTGGTGCCGCCTCACCAGGATGTTCCACCGGCGCCGCTTTGGCGCGAGGCGACCGCCTTCGGGCGGGACCTGATGTCCTCTGAGTGCCCTCCTCTGCCACGGGAGAGGCCACCGGTTCCTCAACCGAATCCGCCTGCCCGGCCGGGGGCGCCGCCGCCTCCCCAGACCCCTGTTGCAATTCTTCCAGCAAATCCAACATCTCATGGTCCTTTGAATTGGCCCGGAGGACGGCCTGGCAGGACCGGATCGCCGACTCGCGTTCCCCTAACTCGCGATAAACCAGCGCCAGCTTCCGATGCGCGGCAAAATTGTCCGGAACGGCCTTCGTGACCTGCTCAAGCTCGATTCGTGCCAACTTGGCATCCCCGGAAGTCCAATAGATTTCTCCCAGCAATACCCTGGCACTCGCCAGTTTCGGATATTGCTTCAACCCTTCCTGAAGGACCTTGATGGCCTCGCCGAATTGACCCGCATCGGCGAGATCCTTAGCCGTGCCCACGAACGCCCGCGATGCCGACTCCGGTGCCATCAGTTCGCGCCTCCTCTCATCGTGCCCTCGCCCTTCTTCTGCGACAATTCCTGCGCGTGTTTCCTTCTCGAGCCGTGTCCCCCACCGTCTGACTCCAAGATTCCTGCATAATCCGGGCTAGGGAGTCAAGAGCGACGATCCCTACACCGCTGGAAGCGCCAGGACGGCGTCAAGTATCCGGTGCGCCAGCTCGTACTTGGGCATGAGCGGCAGCGTTTCGCAGCGCCCCATCCGGTCCAGCAACGTTGCCCGGTTGGTGTCGGTGCCGAATCCCGCGCCCGGCTCCGTCACGTCATTGGCCACGATCAGGTCCAGGGCCTTGGTCGCGAGCTTGCGGCTGGCTCTCGACACCACGTCTTCCGTTTCCGCCGCAAAGCCCACGACGACTTGACCGGTCCGACGCTCGGGCAAACCCTGGAGAATGTCCGGCGTCGGTTCGAGGGCCAGCAGTCGTCCTTCCGTCCCGCCCGCTGTGCCCTTGGGGGTCTTCCCGGAAGCCGGTCGCGCCGGCCTGAAGTCGGCGACGGCGGCCGCCATGATCAGCACATCGGTCTCGGGAAACCTGGCGAGCACTTCCTTCCGCATTTCCTCGGACGTGACGACGGGAACGTAGGACACACGGGACGGCGGCGGGAGACTGGTCGGGCCGGCGACCAGGACGACCTCGGCGCCACGGTCGCGGGCCGCCTCGGCGAGAGCCCATCCCATTTTCCCCGATGACCGATTGGAGAGAAACCGGACCGGATCGAGGGCCTCCTGGGTGGGACCGGCCGTGACGAGCACGCGCCGGCCGCGGAAATCCTTCCGAGGCACGAGAGCCTCCGCGATTGCCCCCAAGATGGCGTCTTCTCCCGGAAGACGTCCCCGACCTACCGCACCGGAGGCCAGCGGGCCGGTTTCGGGCTCCAGCACGGTCACGCCGCGCCTCCGGAGCGTCATGACGTTGTCGCGAACCGCCGGATGGTCCCACATCCCGCCGTCCATGGCCGGAACGACCAGCACCGGACACGTGGCCGTCAGGACCAGCGTGGAGAGCAGGTCATCCGCAAGACCGTGCGCCAGCTTGGCCACACAATGGGCCGACGCGGGGGCGATCACGACCAGATCGGCCGTTTCCGCGAGGGTGAGGTGGGGCATCATCCGGACGGGAGGGGTGCCCGCAGCGAAGAGGTCCGTGCCGACCGCTCGACCGGTCAAGACCTCGAAGGTCAGCGGACCCACAAACCGCCGTGCCGTGCGGGTCATGACCACGTTCACCGTCGCCCCCTCGGCGATCAGGCGGCGCGCCACGGGAACCGCCTTGTACGCGGCAATACTCCCCGTGACACCGAGCACGACCGTCTTCCCCGCATACCGCCCCGGTTCAGTCATCTTCACTCGATTCGACCGGCTTCGAATCATCCACGATGACGTTCAGATCCTTCTTGATCTCGTGGTCGTCCTCTCCGGTAACCTGCGCGACGGTCAAGCGCTCGAGCTCGCGATCGCGCTGCTTCTTGGCCTCTTTCATGGCCTGGCGTGCGTCTTTGCCCACCAGGAACTTCACTTTGCCTCGCAACACTTCTTCTAACGCCATCGTTGTGGGCTTGGTGTGCTTCGTGACCAACAGAGGAGAGGCCCCTTGCATCAATTGTCGGGCCCGCTGGGCCGCCACGATCACCAGGCGGCTTCTGGATTCAACCGATAAGTCTTGGCATTCCGGTAGTAACGACAACGGATCCATTAACGTTCCTCCCGCGTTTCCAACAAAGCTTGCTCCAATGAGGACAGGTCCAGCGTGACCGTTCGGCAGCGCTCGGCCACCACGATGCATTCAAGCTGCCGGACGGAAGACTGAAAGTCATCGTTGATGACCACGTACGTATAGTCACGATAGTGCTTGACTTCGTCCCTGGCTTTCCTCAGCCGCTTGGCGATCTCGTCCGGCGGATCAGCCCGGCGGTCTTCCAGGCGACGGCGCAAGATCTCCAGAGACGGCGGGAGAATGTAAATGGACACGGCATCCGGCTCCTGCCGTCTGATCTGCGACGCTCCCTGGGCATCGATGTCCAGGAGAACGTCGATGCCTTGCTCCCGCCATTGCCGCACGGGGGTGCGCGGGGTGCCATAGAGATTCCCATACACCTCGGCCCATTCCAGAAACTCCCCGTCCTTGATCATCACCCGGAACGCGGCCTCCTCCACGAAGTGATAATCCCGCCCCGCGACTTCGGCCGGACGCGCCGCCCGTGTCGTGTAAGACACCGAATGCCGCAAACCCGGGATGGCGGTGACGAGCGTCCGACAGAGGGACGTCTTGCCGGCTCCGGAAGGAGCCGAGACCACGAAGAGCGTCCCTTGTCGGCGGCTCACGGCCGGGCCCTCACTCGACATTCTGCACCTGCTCCCGGAGTTTTTCGAGTTCAGTCTTCGCGGCCACGATCTCCTGTGTCACCGCCACGTCGCCCACCTTCGAACCCATGGTGTTGACCTCCCGGTTCATCTCCTGCAGCAGGAAATCCAGACCGCGCCCCACCGGCTCGGACTTGCGAAGGAAACCCCTGAATTGCCGCAGGTGGCTGTCCAGACGCGTGACCTCCTCGCTGACGTCGCTGCGGTCGGCCATGAGCGCCACCTCCTGCGCCAGGCGACCGGGGTCAATCCGTTCCTTTCCCCTTTCCACGCCTTCCAGTAAGCGGTTGACGCGTGCCTGCACACGCATCTGATGCTCCTGGAGGATGGAGGGAAGCCTCAGCCGGATGGCTTCCAGGCGTCGCTCGATCTCTTCCAGCCTGGCCGACAGGTCCCGTTCCAGCGCAAGCCCTTCCCGGCGGCGCATGCTGGCCAGCGCCTTGAGCGCCCGGCTCAGAATCCGCTCCACAGCCCGGACCGCCTCACGGTCCTCAGCGGCCAACTCTGCGGGCTTGATGATGTCCCGAAAGCCGGCCAGTAACGCGACATCGGGAGCTCCGGCCAGTCCGAGGTCCCGTTGAAGCTCCTTGAGCAGCGCCAGATACCGGCGCGCAAGAACTCGGTCCAGGCGGAGTCCGCGTCCCGGGTCCCGTTCACCGTTGAAGTTCACGGTCAGGTCAACCCGTCCGCGGGCCACATGGGCCTGCACCAGGCTCCGGAACCGCTCCTCGTGCGCCTGCAAGGTGCGGGGCAGTTTCGCCACCACTTCGCAGTACCGATGGTTCACCGAGCGAACTTCAACGACGATCGGCGTCCCCTTATGACGGCCTTCGGCCCGACCGTATCCGGTCATGCTTCGGATCATGCGGTACGTTTGCCTTCCCATGGACAGAGCGAGTTCAACCGGCACTCAGGGCACTTGGGCACACGCGCCTGGCAAATATGGCGCCCGTGTAGCAGCAATTGGTGAGAGCCCCTCGTCCAGGCAGTCTCCGGAAAGACGCGCTGCAAAGCCGTTTCGATTTTTTCCGGGTCGTCCGTGTCCACCAGACCCAGCCGCCGGCTGACACGTTTCACGTGGGTGTCCACGACGACGGAGGGAACCCCGAAGCAATTGCCGAGGACGACGTTGGCCGTCTTGCGCCCCACACCGGGAAGGGTGACCAATTCCTCCATCGTGCGGGGCACCTTCCCGCCGACCCGGCCGACCAAGGCTTGCCCGCATCGGATGAGGTTCCGGGCCTTGGCTTTATAAAAGCCGGTCGCTCGGATCTCCTTCTCCAGAGCCGCTGGCTTCGCGCCGGCATAGTCCTCCGCCGTCCGATATCGGGCAAACAGGCCTCTGGTCACCTGGTTGACCCGCTCATCCGTGCACTGCGCCGACAAGATCGTCGCTACCAGCAGTTGGAACGGCGTTTCATACTGTAAGGCTGGTTTGGGATCGGGGAATTCTTCGTTGAGCAGCTTCAGGACTCGCGCCCCGATACCCATGGCTCGCTCCTGTTGATATTGCCACTGGACCGACGGCCCATCCGACCTGGACTAAAGACCGGACCGGAGTGAGAGTCACAACACCGGATGAGGCCATTCATGGTGGGACGTCTGACCCGTGAAAACGGCCGTATATTAGCAGGGAACGCCGCCCCGGGTCAAACCCAAAAGGTGCTCATCAATCACGGCCAGCAGGGGGATGAGCGAATCCGGCCTGACCGCCGAGACCGCAATTCCCCCGAACCGAGCGCTCAAGACAAGGGCTTGCGCCGGATCAACCCGATCGGCCTTGTTGAGAACCACAACCCGGGGAATACGGTCGAGGCCGAGGTCAGTCAGCATACGCTCCACAGCCGCCACCTGTCGCTCGAGGGTCGGGCTGCTGACATCCGCGACGTGAAGCAGCAGGTCGGCATCGTGGAGTTCCTCCAGGGTGGCACGAAACGCCCCCATGAGTTCCTCCGGGAGATCCCGGATGAACCCGACCGTGTCGGTGACGATGGCGTCCCGCTCCGACGGAAACCGTAATCTTCGGCTGGCCGTATCGAGCGTGGCGAACAGCCGATCTTCGGCCGTCACTTGACTGTGCGTCAGGACGTTGAGGAGCGTGGACTTGCCGGCATTCGTATAGCCGACGATCGAGATGATCGGCACGTCCCGTCGCAGCCGCCGGGCGCGCTGCTGCACGCGATTGCGGGCCAGCGCGTCGATCTGCCGCTCAAGATGGGCAATCCGATCCCGAACCCGGCGGCGATCCACTTCGAGCTTCGTCTCGCCGGGGCCCCTTCCGCCGATTCCCCCCGCCAACCGCGACAGAGCGGTCCCGTGCCCCGACAGACGGGGCAGGAGATACCGCAGTTGCGCAAGTTCGACTCGAATCTTCCCTTCCCGGCTGTGCGCCCGCCGGCTGAAAATGTCGAGGATCAATTGGGTCCGGTCAATGACCTTAAGTTCCGTCATCTCAGCAATCGCCGTCGCCTGCGCGGGTGAGAGGTTCTGGTCAAAGACGAGGTAGTCTCCGCCGTATTGCAACGCCTTGATCACGACCTCCTTGAGCTTACCGCTGCCGAGGAGGTACTTGGAGTGGACGGTCTGCGGCCGCTGGAGTACCGTGTCGAGGACGACGAGACCTGCAGACCGGGCTAGATCCGTCAGTTCTGCCAGTGAGTCTTCTTGGTCGGCACGACTTTGCTTGGAGACACTGACCAAAATCGCCTGTTCCTCAATGGCATCCACTACATGAGCGGGCCTGGTCCGGGCCAGCTCTTCCTCAAGGGAGGACAGAAACTCTTCCAGGTTTGCCCGGCAATCCTGCAACATCACCGGTTCCCATACCGCATAGGGCTTGCCGGCTGGATTGGGGGGAAGGATGTTGGCCGCGTAGAGATGGCCGGGGTCGCCGTTCTCCTGCACTCCGACCGCGGCGATCAAGTCGAACCGCAGGAGCGCCAGATCGGTCAAGTCGTCCTGGCTCAGCGGTTCATCACGAAGATGGGTATGGACCATCCGGACTCCACGCAGCGACCGACGGCCCAGACGAAACACCGAGAGGTCCGGCAAGATGATCTCATGGTCGTTTCCAACGATGACGTCCTCGATCATGCCGCGTCGGCTGATCAGAATCGCAATCTGGCGGCCGATCTCACGGGAAAGTCCGGTTAAGAAGCGGGCCAGTTCCCACGAGATGAGGGCATGCTCCGGGACCCTTCTGCGGTACACATGCTCCAGGCGGCGCAGGTGGTTCGGCTTGAGCCCCGTCAGATTCCCGTGGGGAGAAGGGATCGCTTACCTCCTTACTGCGTGATGGCCATCGCCGGCCGGTGCGCTCATGCCACCAGCAGAGGTCCGCCTCATATAACCCAGTCCGCTCGGGGCTCGAATCCAAGGCCGGCGGTGCGGCCTTCCCGAACCAGCCGGGCTCCGGCCGCGGCAATCATTGCCCCGTTATCCGTGCAGTAGCGAAAAGGCGGAATGTGGACCCTTATCCCTGCCTCCCGACCGCACGCGGCGAATCGGAAGCGCAACTCCGAATTGGCGGCCACGCCGCCCGTGACCACTACATCGCGGACACCGGCCCGCTCCGCCGCCGTCAGGGTTTTCTTGACCAGAACTTCGACGATGGCCCTCTGAAATCCGGCTGCGATATCCGGGTCATGCCTGGTTCTCCCGTCGGCTTCCAGGTCCCGCAGGTAATACAGCAAGGCTGTCTTAATGCCGCTGAAGCTGAAATTGAGGTCGTCGCACGTCGGATACGGCAGCGGGAACGGCACCCGGTCGGCGTTGCCCGACTGCGCCAAGCGGTCAATGACGGGGCCGCCGGGGTATGCCCCCCCCAACATCTTGGCGGCCTTGTCGAAGGCCTCACCCGCGGCGTCGTCCAGTGTCCGCCCGAGCAACTCCGGGGCATCCCACGCTTTCACATGGTACAGGTTCGTGTGCCCGCCTGACGCGATCAAGGCGACGAAGGGAGGCGCCACCCTCGCGGGACCAAGACCCGCCGCGCTGAGATGGCCTTCCAGATGATTGACGGGAACCATGGGGACCCCGAGTGCATACGCCAAGGCCTTTCCATAGGTCACACCCACCAGCAGCGCCCCGATGAGACCCGGCCCGCTTGTGACTGCAACGGCGCTGAGATCGCGGACGGTCAGACCGGCGCGGCTGAGAGCTTCTCCGACGACGACGTCGATGGTTTCAATGTGGCGACGTCCGGCAAGTTCCGGGACGACCCCTCCATAACGGGCATGCGTCTCGGCCTGCGACCACACCACATCGGAGAGGATCGTATACTCGTCGCGGACAATCGCCGCCGCCGTTTCGTCGCAGGACGTCTCGATTCCAATGATCACCGGTCAGGGACGTAATGCGCGAGCAGGTGAGGAGATTGCTGATCGAGGGCGCGCCAAAGAACGTCTCGTCACACCGACGACCATACGGGCAGGGCGAAGGAAGGGGGTCTTCACCGGACGGGGCGAGGGCACCACATCACACCCCGGCCAAAGCTTCCTCTTCGACGAAGAACGGTCCCCCGTCCTTGAGCACCACTTTGACCTTGTGCGTATCCCGGAACCGGCCCTTGATCAGTTCCTCGGAGAGCGGATCGCCGATGTTCTTTTGGACGCACCGACGCATCGGACGGGCGCCGTAAAGCGGCTGGAAGCCTTCCTGGATGAGCCAGGCTTTCACCTCGTCGGACACATCGAGTTCGACCCCGCGTTCGACCAAGCGCTGGTTCAATTCCGCGAGCAGAATATCAACGATCGTGATCAAGTGCGTCTTGTCGAGAGCATGGAACACCACCACTTCGTCGATCCGGTTCAGGAACTCGGGGCTGAACGCATGCTTCAACTCACCCATCACTGCCTCTTTCATCCGTTGCCCGACGTCCCCCTGATCGTCCCGGTGGAAACCGAGCGAGGTCCCCTTCTGGAGGAATTTGGTGCCGACGTTCGAGGTCATGATGATGACCGTGTTCTTGAAATCCACTTTCCGCCCCAGACTATCGGTGAGGCACCCGTCGTCCAAGACTTGGAGCAGGACGTTGAAGAGGTCAGGATGGGCCTTCTCAATTTCGTCGAACAGCACGACCGAATACGGCCGGCGACGCACCTTCTCCGTGAGCTGCCCTCCTTCCTCGTAGCCCACATAGCCGGGGGGCGCGCCGAAGAGACGGGAGCTGCTGAACTTCTCCTGATACTCGGACATATCGATCCGGATGAGCGCGTCCTCAGAGTTGAAGAGGAACTCGGCCAGCGCCCGAGCCAACTCCGTCTTGCCCACGCCCGTCGGTCCCATAAAGATGAACGAGCCGATCGGTTTCTTGGCTTCCTTGAGTCCGGCCCGCGAGCGGCGGATGGCCCGCGCGACGGCCGTAACCGCTTCATCCTGGCCGACGACACGTTTGTGCAACGCCTCTTCCATCCGAAGGAGCTTGTGGGATTCCTCTTCCTCCAACTTGAACAGCGGGATTCCGGTCATCTTGGAGACGACGTACGACACATCCTCTTTATTGATCACCGGCTTGCTCTTCTCTTGATTCTTCTTCCACTCCACCTTGGAGTCTTCGAGCAATTTCCGAAGGCGCTCCTCTTCCTCGCGGAACTTGACGGCCTCCTCGAAGTTCTGGAGGGCGATCGCGAGTTCCTTGTCGCGGACCACCTTCTTGAGTTCCTGATCCATCGCCCGCAGATCACCCGGCAAGGCGTAAGTCTGGAGCTTGGCGCGGGAACCCGTCTCGTCAATCACGTCAATGGCCTTATCCGGGAAGAAGCGGTCGGTGATGTACCGGTCTGACAGCTTGACAGCCTCTGAGATGGCTTCTTCGGTAATCTCGACCCCGTGATGGCCTTCGTACCGATCACGCAGGCCCTGAATGATCCGGATGGTCTCCTCCACGTTGGGTGGCTGCACATAGATGGGCTGGAAGCGGCGTTTCAGCGCCCCGTCCTTCTCGATATGTTTGCGGTACTCATCCAGGGTGGTCGCGCCGATGCACTGAATCTCACCGCGGGAGAGCGCGGGTTTGAGCATGTTCGAGGCGTCGATGGATCCCTCCGCCGCGCCGGCGCCCACAAGAGTGTGCAGCTCGTCGATAAAAATGATTACGTTCCCGGCCTGGACGATCTCCTTCATCACAACCTTGAGGCGCTCTTCAAATTGGCCCCGATACTTCGTGCCTGCCACGAGCGAGCCCAGGTCTAAGGCGATCACGCGACGGTTGAGCAGGTTGTCCGGCACTTCCGCGCTGACGATGCGTTGCGCCAAGCCCTCGACGATCGCCGTCTTACCGACACCGGCTTCTCCGATGAGCGCCGGGTTGTTCTTGGTCCGACGGCTGAGGATCTGGAGCACCCTTTCAATCTCGTCCTGGCGGCCGATAACGGGATCGAGGGCGCCTTCTTGCGCCATACGGGTCAGGTCCCGCCCGAACTCATCCAGGGCCGGGGTGTTGCTCTTCCGGTCGCGCTCCCGTGGCGAACTCTTGCGGAGGAAGGTTACCGTCAATTGACGCCCAGTCAGGAGGTTGGCGCCCAGGCTGCGCAAGATCTTTCCGCCGATGCCCTCTTCCTCGCGAAGTAGGCCTAACAGCAGATGCTCGCCACCGATGTGATTGTGGCCCAGCAGGCGTGCTTCCTCCACGGCATACTCGATGACTTTCTTGACCCGGGGGCTGAACGGAATCTCCCCGAACGTCATCGTGGTCCCGCCACCCGGCAGGTTCCGCTCGATTTCGAGACGGACCTGTTCGGAGGACAGTCCCATCTTTTTAATGATCATCAGAGCAATGCCATCGCTCTCGCGCAGGATCGCCAAGACGAGGTGTTCTGTACCTAGGTAATCATTCTGGTGCCGCTCGGCCTCTTCGCGCGCCAAGACGATGATCTTACGTCCCTTGTCGGTGAATCGCTCGAACATCCTGTCTCCTCTCGGCTGGTCGGACTTCCCTGCTTGATTTCGGCCGTTCTGGGAGAATTCTTGAGGCTATTCTAACTGTCGCTCCTCCTCACTGTCAAGGGTGGAGCCGTCCCCGATCGCTCCCGGGAACAAATCGAAACGGCCGCGACCCAACTACCGTAGGTAATGTTACGGTTCCGCGTTCATTGACAACCTCCCTGCGACACCGCTAGAATGGGCATCCATGAAACGCATCGGCATTCTCGTCAAACCAGAGTTCCCCGATGCCAAATCCCTCCTGAATGAATTGGTGCCATGGCTACGGGCGCGGGGCAAAGACCCGCTGCTGGAATCCTCCTCGGCCAACCTTATCGGCGAGCCCTCCTCCTACTCGAAGTCGGACCTCGCCGCCCACGCCGACATGCTTGTGGTGCTGGGGGGCGACGGGACCATGCTCGCGGCAGCTCGGTCGGTGGGAGACCGCTCCACCCCGATCCTCGGCGTGAACGTCGGCGGGCTCGGTTTCCTCACAGAGGTCACGCGGGACGAGATTTACCACGCCCTGGAGCAGGTGTTCGCCAATGCGTTTATTCAAGAGGAGCGCCTCATGCTGCGTTCCCGAATCATGCGACAGGGCGAGCAGTTGGCCGTGGCCTCAGCCCTGAACGACGTCGTACTCAACAAGGGCGCCTTAGCCCACATGATCCAGTTGGAGATCTCCATCAACCGTCAGTTCGTGACGGGCCTCCGGGGGGACGGGCTGATCATCTCCACCCCCACGGGATCCACAGCCTACTCCCTGGCCTCGGGAGGGCCGATCCTCAATCCCTCGGTCCACGCCCTGATCCTCACCCCGATCTGTCCCCACACCCTCACGAATCGGCCGATCGTGATCCCCCAAGACGTCCTGGTCGAGGTCGTCATGGTCAGCCGGGACGAAGGCGCCATGGCCACCTTCGACGGGCAGGTCGGCATCGCCCTCCGGTGGCAGGACTCCATCGAGATCCGGGCGTCGGAACATAAGACCCGCCTGATTCGCTTTCCCGACCGGTCTTACTACGAGGTGCTGCGCAAGAAATTGAAGTGGGGGGAGAGCTAGCGCGAGAGAGACAACTTGGCGGGCGCTTTCTTCTGGCGGATCGCGGCCAGCATCTCCTCATTGGTCGGAAATTTGAACTCCTCCATCTCCCGATTCTGGCCTTCTAGGTGTTCCATCTCGCTCAAGGCCAGGAGGTCGGCGGCTCGGACCGCATCCGCCTGGCGGCTCGCCAGCAAGCTCTCCAGTCGCCGGAGCTTCTCGGCCACCTCATCCCCCGAGAGCGGAGCTTTGGTCGCCAGATAGCGCGACACGACCTCGCTGCACCATTCCCCATCCCGCTTGGCCACCCCGACGAGTCCTTCACTCGCCTTGCGTGCCCAGCCGCAGAGAAAGACCCCCGGCAACACGGCTCCCGTCTTCTCGTCGTAGGCTTGGAAGGCGCTGTCGTCGGGGTCATTCTGCGTTCGTTGGGGATTGGTGGTGAAGCAGCCGTTCTTATAGGGCAAGCCCACCGTGTCATCTACGCGATCTCCGACCGCAAAGACGACGCTGTCACAGGGGATCGAATAGGACGTCTTGAGCCCGACTGCAGCCGCGTCCTCGCCCTTGGGCTCCAGCTTGGTGTCCTCCACTTCCAGCCCGATCACACAATTCTGCGCATCGGTCAGCACGCGCTTCGGCGAGGACAGGAAGTGAAACAGGATGCGCGTCTGGCTCTCGGCGGGTTCGCACTTGGTGAACTCCCCCTGCATCTCGCGAAGGATCTTGTCAGGGGTCTGCCCCACGGCCTCGAGACGTGCGCCGACCCGGGCGATCTCTTTCTCGAGGGCCGCCTGGTCTATGTTGTCGCACACGGCTCGGATTTCCTTGGGGTTGTACTTGCGTTCGGCCGGTCCCCGACGGACCACGACATGAATCTCCTCCACACGCCGGCGACGAGAGAGCCAGTGGGCGATATCCACCATCACATCGCCGATGCCGACTACGGCCACTCGCCGCCCCATCCCAAATTGGCGGGTGCTGTAACCCGGCAGCAAATTGAAATGGTAGACGCAATCCTTGGCGTGATAGACCCCCTTGGCGGTATCCCCTTCCACGCCGATGGTCTTGGTCCCTTGCGCCCCCGTCGAAAAAACCAGCGCGCTGGGTTCCAGCGCGCTCAACTCCGCAACCGTCACATGCTTCCCGTTGGCGACCGTGACGTTGCCGAAGTAATGGAGGTTCGGGCGGCTGAGAATTTCCCAATACCCCTTCCGCAGTCCGCCGCGCAGCTTGTGCTTGCTTGGAAAGATACCGTATTCAGCGAGTCCCCCGAACTTGATGTCCCGGTTCAGCACCGCGACTTCATGTTCCTGCTTCGACATCATATTGGCCACGGAGAGACCCGCCGGGCCCGCTCCGATGACGATCACCAGATGCTTGGCGCTCATCGGAATAGTCTTCGCTCCCGTATGATTCTGACCCTTAGGCAAAAATAGGCGTTGAAGCTAGCATAACCGCAAACGAATTGTCAAAAGCTCCTACCCCCCGGCGCTGCCCGGTTTGCCGCCGGCCAAACCCGGTTCGGTCATGCGCCATGGGTCCAGCAGGTCCTTGAGGCGGGCCTCCGGCAACACCTTCTGTTTCAGAGCCACCTCCCGAACGGTCTTGCCGGTCCTATACGCTTCCTTGGCGATCTGGGCCGCCGCCTCATACCCGATCTCGGGAGCCAATGCCGTACACATGGCCAAGCTTTGCTCGATGCCGGACCGGCACCGCTCCTGGTCGGCCGCAATCCCCTCCACGCACCGGCTGGCCAAGTTCTCGGAGGCCCGCGCTAAGAGCGCGATCGATTGCAGCAGGTTGTGCGCCATCACCGGAAGCATGATGAGCAACTCGAAGTTACCGGCCTGCCCCGCCACCGTGATCGCCGCATCGTTCCCTAGAACCTGCACGCCCACCATCATGACGGACTCGGCGATCACCGGGTTGACCTTTCCGGGCATGATAGAAGAACCGGGCTGAGTCTCAGGCAGGAGGATCTCCCCCAGTCCGCACCGTGGGCCGGAGCCCAACCATCGGAGATCGTTGGCAATCTTCATGAGGCTGACCGCAAGGGTCTTGAGCGCCCCGCTGGCCTCCACCAGCGCATCCTGAGCCGCCTGGGCTTCGAAGTGGTTCCGGGCTTCTTTCAAGGGGCACCTCGTTTCACGGGCCAGAAGGGCGATCACGCGCAAAGGGAACTCCGGATGGGTGTTGAGGCCTGTCCCCACGGCGGTTCCACCCAAGGCCAACTCGCCCAAGGAGGAACGGGTGCGCTCCACCCTCTGAATGCCCAGTTCGATTTGCCGCGCGTAGCCGGAGAACTCCTGTCCGAGCCGTATCGGTGTGGCGTCCTGGAGATGCGTCCGGCCGATCTTGACGATGGGATCGAATTCCTTGGCCTTGGCCGCCAAGGCCGTTTGGAGACGCTTCAGCGCCGGGACGAGTACTCGGTCAATCTGTTCCAACGCTGCAACATGGATCGCCGTGGGAATGACATCATTGCTGGACTGGCCCAGATTGACGTGATCGTTCGGGTGCACGAGCTTGCTGCCCCGCACCCCGCCCAGCAGCTCGGCCGCTCGATTCGCGATTACTTCGTTCGCGTTCATGTTGGACGAAGTCCCGGACCCGGTCTGAAAGATATCGACCGGGAACTGGTCATCCAGCCGGCCGGCAATCACTTCCTGGGCCGCCTGACGAATCGCCTTGGCGACCTTGGGATCCAGAAACCCCAGTTCCGCGTTCACCTTGGCCGCCGCCGACTTGATCAACCCCAACGCCCGGATCATGGACCGCGGCATCCGCAGCGGGCTGATCGGAAAATTCTCTACCGCCCGCGCCGTTTGAACCCCGTAATACGCGTTCATAGGGACTGCTAATTCCCCCATCGTATCGCGCTCGAAGCGCACGGCGCCGACACCCCCGTGGCGCGGCTTCGCGACCGACTTCTTACTCCGCTTTTTGTTCAACCTGTACCCTCTGATGGATGGGGGTGCATTGTAATCCAGTCCGCGGACCCGCACAAGATAACCAGGAGTATTCAGGGAAGGCTGGCGAAGGCTACCCGCGCTGGTCCAACGGGAGGTACCGGCGCCCATGCTCACCTTCATAGATCTGGTCGGGCCGGTAGAGCTTATTCTCTTTCAACTGCTCGAGCCAATGGGCAAGCCAGCCCGATACCCGGGCCATTGCAAAGATGGCCGTGAAGGTGTCGATCGGGATTCCCATCTGGTCGTATACGATTCCAGAGTAGAAGTCCACGTTCGGATAGACCCTCTTCTGGGCCAGCAGTTCCAGGCCGACCCGCTCCGCTTCCTCCGCCAACTCGTAGAGCGGTGATTTCCCGCAGTGTGCGAAGAGCTTCTGGGCCAGCGTCTGCAAAATGACCGCGCGCGGGTCCTTCACCTTATAGACCCGGTGTCCGAATCCCATGATCGGCTCTTTGGCCTTTAGCTTGGCCAGCAGGTACGGACGCACACGCTCGACCGTCCCGATGTCTCGGAGCATGGTCACCACCTCTTCATTGGCCCCCCCGTGCAGCGGCCCCTTGAGGGCCCCGATCGCGGAGGCGACAAGAGTGTACGGATCGGCCAGCGTGGATGCCGTCACCAACCCACAAAAAGTGGAGGCGTTCATCGTGTGCTCGGCATGGAGGATGAGGCAGGCATCCAGGACGTCCGCCAGGAGCCGGTCGGGCGCCCGCTCGGACAGCATGTAGAGAAAATTTTCGCTGAAATTCAGATCATCACGAGGGGGGACATGGTCATCCCCGTGCCGGATGCGGGCGAACGCCGCCACAATGGTCGGCAATTTGGCCAGCAAGCGGACGGCCGACCAGTAGTTGGTGTCCTGGTCACGGACGTTTCGAGCAGGATAGAACATCCCCAACGCCGCGACGGCTGCCTGGAGGGCATCCATAGGGTGTCCGTGCTCAGGTAGGCACTTGATCAGGTCGGTGATCTTGAATTTAATCCGCCGATGGCGCATGACATCGGCGGTGAACCGTTCCAATTCCAGTCTGGACGGCAGCCGATTAAACAGGAGAAGATAGGCGGTCTCCAGGAAGGTGCTCTTCGCAGCCAGTTCTTCGATGCGGATGCCGCGATATTCCAGCACGCCGGCTTGGCCGTCTACATCGCTGATTCTGGAGCGCGCGGCCGGCACCCCCGCCAGCCCCGGCATGAAGTCATGCGGCATAGGGAAAGTATAGCACGGATATGGCCTTGCAAGAGGGCAGGCGGTAGGCCATACTAACCGACCCATGCAGCTCTCCAAGCTCCTCAAGAAACGCCTCACGGCAACGGCCGTGGGCCTCGCCGTGTTTCTCCTGGCCGTGGCCGTCCACCAATCAAGGCTTCTGGCCGTCGCCGAGCTCAAGACCCTGGATCACCGGTTCCACCGCTATGCCGACCCGGCGAAAGCCAGCAAGGACTTCGTGCTGGTCGCGGTGGACGAGGCCAGTTTGGAGGCCTTTGGCCGCTGGCCCTGGCCGCGAGACCGGCATGGTTATGTGGTGAATTATCTGAAAAAAGCTGGCGCCAAGGCGATCGTCTTCGACATTCTGTTCCTCGAGCCTGACGAGAACGAGGCGGAATTCGATGAGGCCTTCGCCGAAGAAGTCCGGGCGGCCGGGAACGTGTTTCTCCCCATCATGCTACAAGACTCTCCACGCTCCGTTCCGCCTGATCTTGTGACGAAGGCCACGATTCCTGTGGAAAACAGATCTGCGGCGCCGGTTGGGTCCCTGCACCGATACCAAGGCGTGAAACTTCCCATTTCGTCCCTGGCTGAGTCCGCGCGTGGCCTGGGGTTCATCAATTTTTTCCCTGATCCCGATGGGACCGCGCGTCGGCTCCCGCTGCTCGCCCAGACTCAAAATGCGGACTTCCTGCAACTCGGAGCGGCCGTGGCCCGTCACATCCTCGGCGCGGACAGGGTGCAGATCGAGGCTGGTATCCTCCGGCTGGGGCCGGCGACGATTCCCCTGACAGCACAGGGAGACATGGTCATTGACTGGCACGGGACACTCGAACGGAAAACCTACCCGGCGTATTCGATGGGAGCCGTCCTCAGATCATTTTCAGAGATGCAAAAGGGCGAACGGCCGTTCCTCGACCCGGCCCTCTTTAAAGACAAGATCGTCTTCGTCGCCACGACCGCAGCCGGCACTTACGAGTTGCGTGTGACCCCGCTCTCCCCCTTCACACCCGGTGTGCTGATCCATATGGCAACCTTGGACAACATCCTCCGCGGCCTGCATATGCGGCAGGCCCCCTACTGGGTGTTTGCCGTGACGACCCTTATGCTGTGCCTCTGCACTGCGTGGGGCTTTATGTTACTGAAACGCCAGACGCTCAAACTCGGGCTCATCGCCGGGAGCGCGGTCGCGTATTACGGGATTGCCGTGCATGCCTTCACTTCACACGGCCTCTGGCTGGAGTTGGCCTTCCCCGAGGGCGCGCTGGCCACGACCTTTGCCATCGCCGCCACGGTGGAATATCTCACGGAGGGCAAGCAACGCCGGCAACTGCGGGCCGTATTCGACAAGTACATGGCCGCCGAGGTCGTCGAGGATATCATGCGCAACCCGGAAGGCATCAAGCTGGGCGGCGAAAAGAAGGAGCTGACCATCTTCTTCTCCGACGTGGCCGGGTTCACGACGATCTCCGAGAAATTGGATCCGGAGGACCTGGTTATCTTGCTCAACCACTATCTGTCCGCCATGACGGACATCATTCTCCGGCATCGGGGCAACGTGAACAAGTACCTGGGGGACGGTATCATGGCGGTCTTCGGTGCGCCGCGTGGCGAACCAAATCACGCGTCGCTGGCCTGTTACGCCGCCCTGGAGAATCAAACGGCGCTCGCCCGCCTCCGCGAAGACTGGAAAAGGCAGGGTCATCCGGAGATCATCGCGCGGATCGGCATCAACTCCGGTCCGTCGGTCGTGGGGAACATGGGGTCCCAGACACGGATGGAGTATACGGTGATGGGCGACAGCGTCAACCTCGCCTCCCGCTTGGAGGGCGCCAACAAATTCTATGATACTCTCATCCTGTTGGGGCCACGCACCTACGAACTCGCCGAGCGCGATATCGAAGCCCGGGAGGTTGATCTGTTGCGGGTCAAAGGCAAGTTGGAACCGGTGGTGGTCTACGAATTACTGGCACGGAAGGGCGAACTTGACCCGAAGAAGCAGTGTGTGGTAGACGCCTACCTGACAGGATTGGCCGCCTACAAACGCCGGGACTTCGCCGCGGCCAAGCTCCGGTTCGGAGAGGCTCTCACGGTGGATCCATCCGATGGACCGTCTAAGGTCTACCTTCATCGGGCACAGGAGTACGTGGAAGCCCCTCCCCCACCCGACTGGGACGGGGTCTATGTCCTCAAATCCAAATAATCGAAAGGAGAGTCCTGTGGGACGCCGCCAGCGACAAGTTCCGTCTCTGATCATCACGCTGCTCATCGGCCTGTCGCTTTTCACCGGCCTTGCACTGGCGGAGACCGTCTTCGTCCAGGGAAAGACGGCGAAGCTTCGGTCGGGGAAGACCTCCCTCGATACCGTCGTGGCGGACCTGAAATTCGGCGACGCGTTGGAGATCCTGAGAAAAGAAGGTAACTGGCTGGAAGTGCAGACGGAGAGCGGCATCAAAGGATGGCTCTTCGCCAACAAAATCACGACCACCAAGCCAGCCGGCGGCAGCGACGACACTTTGGCAAAGCTGGGCAAGAGCCTTCGGCGGTCCGAAGCCTCAGACGTGACGGCCTCAGCCGGGGCGCGTGGTTTGGACAAAGTGGCGGAGGGTTACGCCAATAGCGCCGGCATCACCAAGCAGCATCAAGATACAGTGGACCGCATGGCGGCCTATCAGATACCCGACCAGGAGGTCGAAGACTTCCTTAAGAGTGGGGGGCTCGGCGAATATGCAAAGTAATAGGGCGAAGAAGATCGTCATTGCGTGCGTCACACTCGCGCTGGCCGGCGGATGGAGCGGATGTGCCGAGATTCAGCAGGTCGCTGAGACTGTAGCTTACTCTGCCGGAGGTGAGCGGGCCGCCAAGATAGTTCACGGCGGAGGCACCTTCGTCAGCGGACTTCTGCCGATCGGATACGAAGAAGAACAATCCATCGGCGCCGCCATCGCCTTGCAAGTTCTGGCTCGGTACGGTGGGGTCTCCGATCAACCGGCACTGACGCGCTACGTCAATTTGGTCGGTCGGGCTGTCGCCATGACCTGCGACCGACCCGACATCACCTACCACTTCGCCGTGCTCAACCACGACTCGATCAACGCCTTCGCCGCTCCGGCCGGGTACGTCTTCGTTACGCGCGGCCTTCTGAAGCACATCCGAAACGAGGCCGAGTTAGCCGCCGTGCTGGGGCATGAGATCGCCCACGTCAGCCAGAAGCACATCCTGACGGTGATTCAGCGGAGTAAACAGTTGGCGGGCGTCACCGAAGCCGGCTTGGCGTACGCCAATCACAACCCCGAAGCATTCAAAGGACTCATTGATGCGGCCGTTAAAAAGCTCCTTGATGAGGGACTGGACCAGGACAAAGAAATCGAGGCCGACACACTCGGAGATGTTTTTGCGGCGCGCGTCGGCTACGACCCAACCGCCTACGTGACACTCTTGACTCGCCTCCGCACCTTGAAAGGCGACGATAAGGCCTTCTTCAAGACCCACCCGGACTTCTCCGCCCGGATCGGCGCGGTCCAAGAGGTCATCCAGGCCCAAGGTTGGAAACCGACCGGCGTGCTGTTGGGCGACCGCTTCGCAAGAATGGGGGGACGGCTGTAAGGAGCTTACCCGTCCTGGCAGGCGGGGCAGCAAGTGGGTTCTTTTCCCCCCTCCACTTCCTGCTGCGTAAGGGGGAAGGGCGCCTGGCACAGCTCACAAGGACGGACCTCGAAGACAGGCGCCCCATCTTCAGCAAACCGCGTGGGCAGCAGCAGGTCGGCCGGATCGTACCCCAAGAGCACATTATCCGAGAACTTGACCACCGCCAGCCGCACATTGAACTTCTCCCACTTGGCCATTTGGCCTTTGCGGCCGAGGGTATGGTCCGCTGAGACGTACACCGGCTGCCCGAAGCGCCGATGGCGGAGGTCCCGAAGGTTCCGTGCCTCGGGCGTCGCCACCGCGTAACCGCGCGGCTGTGCAAACCGTCCTTCTTCTACGCCCACCCTGTGCACCATTATCCGGAGCCTGAAGCGAAGGCTCGAACAACTATACCATAACCGAATGCCCTTCACGTGCGGCACGGTAGCATGCTTCGGCCATCACCACGGCGCGACGGCCGTCCTCCCCGGAGACCGGCACCGGAGTCCCCGTCAAGAGGCATTGGGCGAACTCTTTCAAAACCGTGACGATCGTCGGTCGGTCGGGAACCGAATCCGTCTCGACAACACTTCGCCCCTCGATCCGGGTCAGCACGCCACTGTCCACGTCCGCAATCAGTTGCCCCGCCCGGCCGACCGCCTCCACCCGGCAGACGCGGCCACCGGATACCCTGGACACTTCAACGTAACATCGGCATCCGGAAGTCAGAGTGAACCGTGCGAGGGCCATGTCTTCGACCCGGCTCGTGTGCCTCCGGGCAAGATCGGAGGAGACCTCCACCGCTTCCTCACCAGTGAGAAAACGGATGAGGTCCAAGAGATGGATCCCGATCTCGATGAGGACCCCGCCGCCCGCTTGCGTGGGATCGCCCAGCCACCCGTGAGGCGGCCGCTCGGCCCGCATCGCCAGCGACAAGTAGTCAAGAGCGCCGATGACCGGCAGGCGCTCGCGGAGCCGTTGTAAAACCGGTGTGAACCGGAGGGTATGGGCGGTCATCAGGCTGACTCCCGCGGCGCGCGCCGCCCGGATCATCTCCTCGGCATCGGCCACCGTCAGGGCGAACGGTTTTTCGATCAAGAGTGATTTGCCGGCCCCGGCAGCGGTCAGGCAGACCTCTCGGTTCAGCGCCGGCGGAGTCACGACCAGAACCGCAGTGACCTCAGGCCGCGCCACGAGGTCCCGCCAATCCGCCAGGAACGCTACCCCATGACGATCGGCGAAGGCCTGCCCGGCTTCGGCATCCCGCCGCGACACCGCCGTGAGGCGGCATCCGGGAATCCCCTCCAGGAGGTGTCGGGCATACCGACTCCCGTGACGGCCCAGACCGATCAACCCGACACCGACGGTTAACGGCCCAATACCCACTCAGATCCCACCGGCCTTGAAAAGCCGTATCTCACTCAACCACTCACGCCGGCTCGCGCACACCATGCTTGACAACCTGCGTCATCCATTGGTATCACCAATCCGAGAGGGAGGACCAGCGGATGGACAAGCTGACAGTGTACCAGAAACCCACTTGCACGAAGTGCCGCGAGACGCTCGCGCTGCTCCGTGAGGCAAAAGCAAACTTCGTGACCATTGATTATTTCGCCACACCGATGTCCGCGGCGACATTGCGGCGTCTGCTGCAAAAGCTCGGGCGCACTCCCCGCGAAATCCTCCGCACCGGAGAGGAGATATACAAGAAACTGGAGTTGGACAAGAAGGAGGTCTCCGACTCCGAACTCATCAAACTGATGGTGGTCTACCCGGAGCTGATCCAGCGTCCCATCATCGAAAAGGGGGACCGGGCCGTGCTGGGGCGCCCTCCGGAGAACGTCAAGGCCTTGCTCTAAAACGAAAGGGGGCCGCCCGGTGTCCCGGACGGCCCCCTTCCCTCCTGTAAGTATCAAACCGAGTTATTTCTTTCCCAGCACCGCGTCCTTGCATGCCTTCGCCACCCGGAATTTGACCACCCGCTTGGCCGGAATCTTGATGGGTTCCCCGGTCTGCGGATTGCGGCCCATTCTGGCCTTCCGGTTCACCAGCACCAGCTTTCCGATCCCGGGCAAGGTAAACGTGTTCTTCGCCTCCTTGTGCGCAAGCGCGGTCAGGTTATCCAGCAATTCGCCCGCCGCTTTCTTGGTGATGCCCGATTTGCCCGCCAAGTGATCGGTTACTTGAGACTTCGTCATTGCTTTGGCCATCGCTTCCACTCCTTTCGCTTGATGAACCGGCTAGCGGTTCGTTCGAAGGTTAAAAAATTCGCCATCATCCTCGTTCTTGCTCTACGGGGCATCGCTGTGCCAGCTTTGCCACTGTCCATTACGCCACAATCCGGGTGCGCTCCGACTGTGCCCGACAGAGATTCCAAGCCGCGCCGACCTGGGACAATCCAAAAACCAGCCATTTGGATGGATCGAAGTTATACCACTGGGGGCCGTTCCGGTAATCCCGATGGTGGGCGTGGTGATAGTTGTGGTACCCCTCCCCAAAGGTCACCAGGGACACCACCCAACTGTCACGGCTCGAATCCGCCGTCGTATGGGGCTGATCACCCCACAGATGGCAGACGGAATTGATGCAAAATGTGGAATTCAGCACCAGGAACACTCGTCCCACGCCGGCCAGCAAGAAACACCCCAAGCCGCTCACCCAGCCCCCATACATGTACCCCACGGCGAACGGAAACGCCAACCCGGAAAGCACGATGGGGACGTAGTAGCGATGCTGCCACATGATGAGGGGATCCTTCCGGAACTGAGCTTCGTACTTTGCATAAAGATTGGGTGGGTCCTTATAGAACACCCACAGCAAGTGGCTATGCCAGAACCCGCGTTTGGCGTTGTACGGATCCTCGTCCCGGTCGCACCGGGCGTGATGCCGCACGTGGTCCGCACACCACTTGTAAGCCGAATTCTCTAGGGCCCATCCCCCTGCAATCAAGAAGGCGACCTTGACCCACTCCCAACATTCAAAACTCCGATGGGCAAGCAGTCGGTGGTAGCCCACAGTAATGCCCATCCCTGACGCAAAGTAAAGAGCAGCACAGAGGGTCCAGTCCACCCACGTATAGCCGATGTAATATCCGAAGAGAGGAACGGCCACGATCGCGCCAACCGTGACCAACGCAAACAAGAAAAAAGTGGGGTAATCAAACGGCAACCGTACCGGCTCCAGACCTCCAGCAACACGCTCCACTCGCCACACCTCGCTCCTAGGGGTGAATTGAAGTCTCCACTTCTAACAAACCGATGCGCTGTCTTGAGCATGAGATCAATGGCGGGGCGCCCCTACTTCCCAGTTGGAGATTCGAGGAACACCCTCATCCGAGGCCCACTGGAGGCGGCCAAACGGGGGTGACTCTACTAAAAGACGAGACGGAATGCAAGCAGAAAGAATGGTCAAATTGCCTTGTCAGGTTTCTCCATGACGCGCATCAGTAGGTTCCGTCTCCCACCGTCCCTCACTTGCAAAGACAAGGCCAAAGGCCGTCCTCCAGCCTCGTGCTATAATTTTTGTATGCGCGGCCTTCGACTCCTGCTGCAGTTCTCCCTCCTCACAGTGACGGCATGGTTCACTCCAGCCACCTCCGGCGAGCCAAGTCAAATAGCCAGAATTGCCGCGGAGATCTCACCGGACCGGCTGATGGAATCGGTGCGGGAACTCTCCCGGTTGGAGGGACGTCAATCCGGTACGCCGGGTGGCGATGCGGCGGCGGCCTATATCGCGAGCCGATTACCCCAGGCCACGCTCCAGCCCTTCCCGGTCAGGACTCTGCAGACTCGCTCCTCGGTCCAGGCGACGATCCGGACGGACCGTTTCCTGCAGGCTCTTCAAGCCGGGCGGGATTTTATCCCGGTCCTAAGCCACGTTCCGACGGCTCTGATTACCAGCCCGGTGGTCTTCGTTGGCTACGGGATTGCGGATCCAGTCCAGGGCCTGGACGAATATGCAGGCCTGGCGGTCACCGGAAAGGTAGTGCTCTTCCTGCGGGGCCAGCCGAAACGCTATGCCGGACGGGTCACGCACCGGGACAAGGTGCGGACCGCCCGAGCGAAGGGGGCTATAGCCTATCTGACCGTCACCGGTCCGGTTCTAGCACCCTACGAACAACGCCGAGGAATGAGCCAACGCCCGATGGGTTTGTACGACGGGGGAATAACGGATACCTTGCCAGGCCTTTGGCTTGCTCCCGCCGTCGCTGCGGCGCTCTTGGAGCCCGTCGGCGTGACTCTGGAATCATTTCAGGGGGACATGGACCGGACCCTCGCCGCCGGCTCACTGGAAACCAAGAGCACGATCACCCTTGAGATGGAGCAGAGCCAGAGCGACGCCACGGCCAGCAACGTGGTGGCTCTCTGGGCCGGTTCGGACCCCGCCTTCCGCCACGAGACCATCATCCTCGGTGCGCACCATGACCATTTCGGCGCTCAGGCCGGGCTCGTCTTTCCCGGAGCGGATGACAACGCTTCGGGAACAGCCATTCTCCTGGAGGTGGCCCGGGTGCTCGCGTCCACCGGGGCCAGTCCCAAGCGCAGCATCCTCTTTATTGCATTCGCCGGTGAGGAGCAGGGCCTCCTGGGCTCACACTTCTATGTCTCCAATCCGGATCGGCCGCTCCTGACGACCAAGGCGATGATCAACGTGGATCATGCCGGGGTGGGCAACGGGAAGATCACGGCCGGCCTCTCCCGGCTCGACAAGGCAGTGGCCCAAGGAGCTGCCGCGAAGGTCGCCCTGGGCGAGAAGCTTGAACTGTTCGGTCTCTTCCCCGGCGGCGATCACGTCCCCTTTGCCGAGGCCGGGATCCCAACCGCCACCATCGTCAGTTCCGGCCCGCATCCGGACTTTCACCAGCCGACCGACACCTCCGAGAAGATCAACCCCGAGGTCCTCGTGACGATCGCGCGTTACACCCTGGCCCTGTTATGGACTTTGGCCGACGAGCCATAACCGAGCATTCCTTGATGCTTTTATTGACAGGAACCATTGCGTGGGACATGATGAAGCGGTAGCCTTGAATGCCGGCGGCGGAGGCCTCGAAATTCTGGGACCTGTCCCCACATGTAGAGCATGAAAGAAACTGAACAAAAATCCTCTGGGCCCTTACTCGGCGAGCTCCTTTTGAAGGAAGGGCTGATCACGAAGGATCAGCTTCAAGAGGCGCTCCGTATTCAGACGACGCTCAAGATCTATAAGCCTCTCGGCCGACTGTTCCTGGAGCAAAAAGTTCTCTCGCCAACGCAGCTCACCGCCATTTTGGATCGTCACCGTAAACGGCCTAATCTCGGCCAAATCATGTTGAAATCCAAGATGATTGACCCCCAACAACTCGATGAGGCCGTCGTGTATCAAAAGACCCACAAGACACGTCTCGGACGTGCCGTGCTGAGACTCAACTTCGTGTCCGAGCAAAATCTCAAAGAAGCCTTGGCCACACAACTCAACATTGACTTCATCAATCTTGATTCGCTCGATCTGGGTCCGCATCTCGCCACATGGATCAAAAAAGGATACGCGCAAAGGTTCCGCATGTGTCCGGTCGCCCTGGTCGGCAACGAACTCACGGTCGTCCTGGATGACCCGACGAACGTTTCCGTCATCCGTGAAATCGAAACCTCCTCCAAGAAGAAGGTCAAGATCGTTACGGCGACGGAGGCCATGATCGCACGGGCGTTGAAACGGGTGTATGACATTGAAGACCCTGCCGCTGCCAAGGAAGACCGTGCCAAGGACGACCTTGCACCAGGCACGGATAGCTACGAACTGGTGATCGAGGAAGATTTCACGTTTCCGCAGAAAGGGATAGCGTTCGAAGAAGATAAGCCGTTGGGCCCTTCCCCCGAGGATAAGCGGATACCGCTTTGAGGGTATGGTATTGAATATCCGCCCCTATTTGATCGAAAGGGTCGGCACGCGCAAGCGAGGTTTGGAGCCGGCGAGTGGGATTGAACCACCGACCTGCTGATTACGAATCAGCTGCTCTGCCGCTGAGCTACGCCGGCCCGAAGCACACTCTAGCAAGCGCATGCCGATTATTCAACCCCGTCTGCGCGCCTTGCTGATCGGGTACGTTCCGATCGGGCCGTTCGGATCCACGTCCGGATGCACTACCGGCAACTGCTCCTTTTGGAGCTCGGCGGCACCTCTGGGCACCTGCTCCCGGAGGTATGCCACGATCTCGCCGACATCCACCCAGCCGTTATTGTCGGTATCGGCCTGTCCCCGAACGGCCTTGAGGAAGTGATACGTGAACAGCCCGTGCTGTCCCGCTTCCCACGAGAGACTGGGCCCGTTCGTCGAGGAAGAACCGACGATGATGGTGCGGTTTTTCCCTCCCGGCCTTCCGGCGCTCCATAGGAGTGACCGCTGAACGCCCCCGGTCCTGTCGTTCACGGATAGGAACGACAGATCGGCAAAGACCAGGTTCAGCCGTGATGGCAACCGGGACAGCACCTCTTGAAGCCGCTTCAGAGAATAGCCCCGACGAGCAGGGTCCTGGCGGCCTTCATAGGGCACCAGAATCATCTCGCCGCTCTCAGGATTGAGAACGGCACTGCCGACCAGGTAGATGAAGACGGTACCCGACGATGAGGCCAATCGGGGGAGCCAGTCTTCAAAGGTCCCCTGGAGATCGGCCAGCAGCGCGCGCTCGTCCGTCAAGACCCGCACGTTCTCCGGTGAATACCCCGCCAGCGCCGTCAGGTGCTTGGCGACTACCTCGGCGTCACGCTTGGCATACTTCAGCCGGGGCACGGTTTCCTGCCGGTATGCCCCGATGCCTACCACAACAGCCAAGGAGGTGCGCCGCTCAAAACCCTGCACGCGCGGCGGAATCTGGTCCACGTCGATGGACAGGACTTCGACCGTCTCGAGCGACCCTTCCTTGGGTTTGACTGACGCGACGAACCGTTTCCGCGTCGGTGGCCCGTATCCGCCGGCCTCGGTCACCTGAATCATCAGCTCCGCCTGCTGCTCGGCCAAGGACGCGGACAGGGTCGAGGTGATCGCCACCTGCTTCTTCTCGCCCGGCTGGATATCCCCGAGCAGCGTGGGATTCGTGAATTCCTTCACTAAGGACGGCGTGCCCGACAGGACGACAGCCACGCCCTTCGCCACGCCAGGACCGCTGTTGGCCACTTCCACCCGGATGACGACTTTTTCTCCGACGTCCAGCACTTGGTTACGGTTCTCGTCCTCCAGCGAGGCACGGAAACTGAGCGTGGGGGGATCGGCACCCACGGGAGCCGCGGGAACGCCTGGCACCGGTGGCCCCGCGCTCCCCGCCGACTTGCCCCCGGCCAATAACTCCTGTCGCGTCCGTATCCGAACCGCCGTGTCGCGGATCCTGACCGATTGCGTGAGGCTTTCTACCGTCCGGTCTGAAAGCTTCTCAATCGCCTCGGTGATCGGCAACATCACGCCTTGGACCGCACACTCGGTTCCATCGGTCCTGACGGTCCATTTCCCCTCGCCCTTGATCGGTTCGTTGAACAGCGTCTTCCCTTCGGCATCCGTCACCGTGATCCGAAGCCGCACCAGTACTTTCAGAGGGTACTCCCCGATCTCCCGCCTGGGAATATTGAGGTTCACCTCGCTGGTCTCTACCACCGCCGTCAAGACCGCATCCGCAGGGTCGTTCGGCCTGCCTTCAAAGGGCTTCTCAAAGACCTGGGCGGCATCCGCCTTGATCTGCTCGGCCAGCCGCTCGCCGAGGGGGATCGCCTGCGGCACATTGCACGAGTCCCGGTAAAACATTTGGGCTTGCCTCAAAGCGTCCGAGATCTCAAGACGGACTGCAAGGGGAATGCTCGGAATGGAGGCTTCTTCCGATTTGAACTCCAGCCGTGGCATGACAAGCTTTTTCCCGCATCCGATCCCTACTGACATCAGAATCAGAAGGAGAACACCTAGGACAGGCCGCATGGCCGGATACGAGATGCGCACTCGCGTGAGTCTCCTGAACGTTATCCCCTGAATTCTACCGGCGGGTAAAAATGGCGTAGTTTAGACGTTACCTTATACAAATACAATACCTTGACCCCCTCAGGCCGATTCGCTAGCATGCGAAACATGGCGCCAGTCCAAGGTTTTTCAGTCCCATGGTCCGCTCTGGCCGATCTGATTCGGTTCCGGAACCAGACCGGCTCCTTCCTCTTATTGTTCCCAACCCTCTGGGCGTTGGTGCTGGCAGGCGACGGGCATCCCCCGCTGTCGCTCACAGCCATCTTTGTACTGGGCGCCTTTGTCATGCGGAGCGCGGGCGTCACCATCAACGACTGGTGGGACCGCGATCTGGATCGCCGGGTCCAGCGAACCCAGAACCGTCCCCTCGCCTCCGGTCGCCTGACTCCCAAGATCGCCGTTGGGGTCTTCGCCGGCTTGATCCTCCTGGCGGCCGGTTTGGTCGCCCTGCTCAATCCGCTCACCATCGCGCTGTCGCCCGTCGCCCTACTCCTGATCGTCCTCTACCCCCTGGCGAAGCGGGTCATGCCCCTCCCGCAGGCCGTTCTCGGCGTCGCGTTCGGTTGGGGCGCCGTCATGGCCTGGTCGGCGGTGCGGAACGAGATCGGCTGGCCGGCGGTCGGCCTCTTCGCGGCGACCGTCTGCTGGGCCGTCGGGTACGACACGATATATGCCCTCCAAGACATCGAGGACGACCGGCAGATCGGCGTGCGCTCCTCCGCCATCTTCTTCGGAGAGCGGTGCTGGATCGCCGTGGGCGGCGCGCTGCTCGTCATGACGGCGCTCCTGGCGCTCGTCGGCGCGATGACGCGCCTGGCGCCTCCGTTCTATCTCTCGCTGGTGATGGCCGCGGGACTCTTCGCCGCGCAGACGCGGCGGGTCAAGCACGGGGTGTCGCAGGCTCAAGCCTTCGCCTTGTTCAAGCAGCACGTCGGGATCGGCGCGCTGATCCTCGCGGGCATCTGGGGCGGGGTGCTCTTGCGATAATGCGGGGGCACGGCGCGCCGTGTCCCTACCGAATGATGCACGATTCGAAATCAGGAGGAGGCCGGCAGCGGCTTGTCCGGCGGCGGCGCGTTCAAGGTCTTCAGGTAGAACATGATGGCCGCGGCGTCATCGTCGCTCACGCCGAGATTCGGCATCTTGGTGTTCGACTTTATGGCCTGCGGGTATTTGATCCACCGATAGACCCACGCGGCGTTCAGGCGGAACCCCGCGCGGTCAAGCGGCGGGCCGACCTCGCCGCCGGTGTCTCCCACCTTGTGGCAGGAGTTGCACCCGTACTTGTTGAAATACAGTTGCTTGCCGCGCGCCGCCTGCTTGGACTCTTCGGCCGGCGCCGCCGTCACCGTCGGCTTGGCAATGGGCGATCCTTTGGGCCGTTCCTTTTTCAGCGCAGCGAAGTCCTTCTTCTCCAGCTTCGTCCCGTGGAGCATCCGCACGAAGGCCACCAGCGACCAGAGCTCCTCCTCCGACAGCGTGTACTTGAACGTCGGCATGGTCGGAACGGCGAACTCGTCGTCGCCGATCTTGTCGCCTTTTTCAGGGGTCGTGTCCTTCATGTCGCGGGAGATGGTCTCGAAGATCTCCTCATCCTTCAGGGTGCTCATCTCATCCTTGTTGGACAGGTCCTTGGGTTTGGGGTCCGGCATGAGCTTCCAGTTGAATCCCTTGCCGGGTTTCCCTTTCTCCCCGTGGCAGCTCGCGCAATAATAGGCATAGAGGTCCGCGCCTTTCTTGACGTGCTCGTCCTGGAACAGCCCGTACCCGGCCAGTCCGACCAACGCCGCCACCGCCGTCACGGCGGCTCCCGCTACGATGTGCTGACCCTTCATGCCGACTGCCCCTTCTTGACCTTTCGAATGATGACGAACTCCACCCCCGCGGCCAGGACCACGGCCAAGAGGCCGTAGAGGTAGATCGAATAATCGGGCGGAGGCTCCGCGTTGAAGTACCACCAGGACGAAATGGCTTTCTGCGAGCCGGACTCCTTCAGATCGCCGCTCTCCAGCTTCTTGCCGTCCCAGACCGCGAAGGCGATGTTCGGGAACGTCCCTGTCTGAATCTGGACGTCCTCCTTGTCGGTCGTGGTCAGGGCACGGGTGAACACGACGCGCCAGACCCCGCTCACCTCCTGCTCGACCGGTTTCGTCTCCTCATCGAACAGCGGATCACCCGTCTTGGGATCCTTCATCGGCTCCCCTTTGGGGTCTTTCCGGACATTCAGCTTCCGCTCCTTGTACCTGATCTTGGTCTTCTCGTCCTTCCAGACGCCTTTGGCCTGGACATCCTGCTGGGCCTGCTTCTTCAGCGTCCCAAAGCCTTGCGCGCTCATGTCCGCGGCTGAGGGCGCGTCGTTCCGCCAGTACCAGATGTTGACGGGCCCGCCTTCTACCTGGCTCATGGGCTGCCCGTGGGCGAAATGGGCTTTCTTGTCGCCCACCATGAACTCCAGCGCGGCGCCATCAGCCGGATCCTGGGTTGGATCGGCATACTCCAAGAGAAAGACGATCTGCTTGGTGTTGTGGACGCCGCGCACCTTGATGGATTTGACCGTCACCGACCCGATGCGCTTCTGCCAGTGGACCTGCGGCGACATCGGGAACTCGGTCGCGGGGATCGTATTCCAGATCGGCGCGGTCGGATCCGTCGGCACCTCACCCTGAATCAGCTTCGCGCGGACGACGCCACTCTCCTGCGAGAGCGCAGGCGTCGCCCACAGCAATCCGACCATGACGGCCAAGAGAGCCGCCATCCCGTGTCGTGATGGAACGGTCTTCATCGCTTACTCCCAGGTCCGGGGTTTATGTCCGGAGCCCGCATACTCCGCCATGATGATTTTCCAGATCCAGTCATCCGGCAATTCGACTTCCCACCGAGGCATCGCGGATTTCCATGGATGGCCTTCGACCGACAGCCCGACGCCTCCTTTCTTAATCCGCCAGAACAGATAGGACTCCTGCAGTTGAGCGATCGTCCCCGTATCCACAAAATTCGCCGGCGGCGGATTGAAGCCGTCCGAGGCCAGCCCATTACCATTAAATTTGGCCCCGTGGCATGGAGAACAGAAGGCGGCATACAGTCCTTTTCCCATCATCACGTTCTCCGGCGTATTCGGAACGGGATTCGCCAACCCGACGAACTCGCCGGGCGGCGCCGGGTGGATCGTCCGGTTTTCCACAGGGGGCTGGTCGCTTGGCGCCATGCTGGAATAGGTTTGCCAGCCTACCAGCGCTGGGAACAGCACCAGAACCGCCCATCGTGCCGCCCGCCAGCCCCCCCCCTGAAGCGGGTTGCCTCGCAAAAAGTCAACGACTGGACCCTTGAACTCTTGCAGCATATCTTCAAAGACCGAGACATACATCAACAACCCGATCGAGGTCATCGTCATGTACATAAAGATGACGCTGGACGGCAGCGGCGGCTTGATGACGAATTTGAGGAACAGATAGACCCCCATCCAGACGATGGCCACCTTGGCCAGTACCGAAATCCGCCCTCTTTTAGCCTGGGACTTTTCGATCTTCGCTTCCATGAATGACCTCATGAATAACCTCCCGATCGGTTCCAATGACGCGGGTGGCAAGCCGGTAGAACACCTTGGCTCCCTTTCTGTAGAACCAATCGGTGTCAAGAAGGATAACCCTCATTTCCACTGGATGTAGTCCGGATAAGATAAGCAGGCAGAAGGCCAACGCTGCGAACGACAGCAACTGGAATGTATCCAGCACATGGGCTGCCGTGTACGGCTGATAATCGACCGGATTAGGAAGGATGCTGTACAACAGACCAGGGAATACGCCGATCAGGATACACAAAAAGGCGGCCACCCCCATGGCAAGCAGCATATTCAAGGGAGGCTCCTTTGTCCGTATGCCCGAATCGTGGGAAAAAAACGCGTGATAGGGAATTTTGATGCCTGCATGGTGGAGGACCCCGGCCGAGGCGAACAGCAACACCAGCCAGAGAATTGCCGTCCCATCCTGAGTGGCTGCGCTCAGGATCATGGATTTACTGACAAAACCGTTGAAGAAAGGGAAGCCCGAGATCGAGGCCGCCCCGATGATACAAAAGAGGGTCGTCAGCGGCATGGTCTTGTATAATCCGCCGAGCTCCGTGACGTTGATCTTTCCGGTCTGATACATCACGGCCCCCATGGACATAAACAGGAGCGACTTGAACAACACGTTATTGAAGACATGGGCCACGCTCCCATTGACGGACAAGACCGTTCCGATGCCGATGCCCACGACCATGAATCCGGTCTGATTGATAATGCTATAGCTGAGCACTCTCCTCAGGTTATTTTCCACAGCGGCATAAAAGATGGGGAAGACCGTCATCGCTGCCCCAATCCAGACCAAGACCTCGGTGCCTGCAAAGGATCTTGCGAGGGCATAGACCGCCACCTTGGTGGATAACACGCTCAAAAAGACTGTGCCGGTAATTGAGGCCTCCGGATAGGCATCAGGAAGCCAGGCATGGAGGACGGGAAAGGCGCAACTGATGCCAAGCCCAATCAATATCAGATAGGATGCTAATCCAGTTAATCCGATCGTTCCAAACGCGATCGAGCCCGTCTGATTCAGATGGATAAGGATCCCCACAAGAAGGCACAGGCCTCCAAAGAGATGGACCAGAAGATATCTCATCCCTGCTCCATAGGATGCCTTGGTCCTGCCCGTCCAGATCATGTACGTTGAAGCGATCGTCATCACCTCCACGAAGGCGAAAAAAGACAGCAGATCTCCTGCAAAGGTAGCACCCAGAGCGCATCCCACGGCAACGAAGGCGGCCACATGCTGTCCGTCCTCGTTGAGATGAAGGGCATACAGGGTGCCGATAAAGGAGATGATCGTGAAAATGTATCCAAAGGCCCTACTCAGCCTGTCAACACGGCCGAAGATGAGGTCGTAATCCAAGAAACCGACGGTCCAGTGGATGCCCTCAGGGGCGCTGATCACGCTGAGAAAGGCGATGGCCGGCAGAAGTAACAGATAGATGGACTTGAGCCTCCCCTTCAGAAAAGGGATGGGAAATGCTCCGAGGATCAAGATGGCCGCTGGGGGGAGGGTGCTAATCATAATAATCCTCGTTTCTCTTCACCACCATGCGCAGGATGTAATGCGAACCGAAGACGATCGTGACATAGGCGAGAAAGCCATAGGCCCCATAAAAGAAGGGATACCTCTCCCAGGGGAAAAACGGGTGTTCCGGAAGAACGAGATCACCCACGAGAAGCACGGCAAGGAAGAGGTAAAAGCCCATCACGAATTTTTTGACATTGCCGGGGTTGTCAAACACATGCCCTTCTTTCATTGAAGCACCATCCTCTCGAGGAACGTATCAGGTGGCCGCCATGACGATCACGAGGTACAAGACCGCTATGAACAACACGACATAAAAAATTTTTCGATATCCGGGGAAAAGCTCATGCCCCAGTTCGGATTTCCCTTCTTTCTCTTGGGTCATTTCACTTCCCCCACGATTATCTTGGCAAGATCGAGGAAAACCTCTGGCGCAAAGAACGAGACCAGTATGCCGGCGGCGGTCAGCGCCAAGGGCACGACCATCACGGTCGGGGCCTCGTGCCTGTCAGCGCGCTCGCCTGTCGGCAACTCCCGGAAAAAGGCTGCATACACGATGGGCAAAAAATAACAGGCGTTCAGGATCGTGCTGGTGACGAGGACGACAATGACGGGGTACAGCCCCGCCTCTATTGAACCGAGCGTCAAATACCACTTGCTGATGAACCCTCCGAGGAGGGGAAAGCCTATGAGGGAAAGCGCGCCTAACGCGAAGGCGGTCATGGTGTAAGGCATCCGTTTGGCGATGCCATTCAGTTCACTCACCTTGGTCTTATGTGCGGCAACATAGATCGAGCCCGCGCACAAGAACAGGGTGATCTTTCCCAGGGCATGATTGGCAATGTGGATGATCCCGGCGGCCATGCCGCCGGGGGTCAACAGTGCCCCGCCTAATACCATATACGAGAGCTGGCTGATTGTGGAATAGGCCAGGAGCGCTTTGAGGTTATCCCTGGTCAAGGCATAGATCGAGGCCATGATAATCGTGAAGGACGCGATGAAGGCCGTCATGACCCCCAGGTTCAACTCCTTCATCAACTCCACACCAAAGACATCAAACATGATTCGGAGAATACAGAAGATCCCCGTGTTCACCACCGCGACCGCGTGCAGCAGCGCGCTCACCGGTGTGGGAGCGACCATCGCGGCAGGCAGCCAGGCATGAAACGGCATGATCGCCGCCTTCCCGATCCCGACTAAAAACAGAAAATAGGCGAGGGTAAGCAGGGTTGGGTTTGCGTCAGAGGGGAACATGCCGTTGGGTTTAAAATCGAAGGTCCCGGACAGCGCGTAGGCCAAAAAGGATGCGAGCAAAAGGCCTTTCGATGTCATCAAGAGATAAAAGACATACTTGTTCCCCTTGTCAAACGCCTCGTCGGTCTCTTGATGTGCCACCAAAGGATAAGTAGAGAAGCTGATCAGCTCGTAAAAGAGGTACAGGGTCACCAAATTGGACGAAAAGGCCACACCCAGCGTGGCCGACATCGTGATCGCAAAACAGAAATAGTAGCGGGTCTGTGCATGCTCGTGGAGCGACCGCATGTAGCCGATGGAGTAAAAGGTCGTCAGGATCCACAAAAACGAGGCGGTGGCGGCAAATAATAGCCCCAGGGCGTCTACCCGAAACGCAATAATGGGCACCCCGGGAGTAAGAGACAAGAGGGTGTAGTGGATGGTATTCCCGTCAAGGACGGCGGGGACCATGGTGAGCACGAGGAGAAACTTCACGATCCCCGCCACCACCGACCAGCCCTCACGGATATTGGGCCACCTGCGGGTGACGACGATGAGCACAGCCGCAACGGACGAAACGGCCACCGCCAAAACCGGTGTGATGGATTCCAGTTCCATCAGAGCGCTCCCGCCGCAACGGTAGGCGGCACCAAGGCCTTCAGTTCCTCGGGCTGTATCGTGACTTCTCCGCCCAAGCTCTGCACGAAGGCGATGACGGCCAACAACTCAGGCTCGGAAAGACCGACAGGGGGCTTGTGTATGGCCGGCATCTTAGCCGGAAAGGGTCTTGGAGGCCCTTCGTGGTCATAGGCGAGGTAGACATACGCCTGTGGCTGGGTGAGGGACTCATAGAGGAATTCCTTCGTGAGCTTGGCCCCGATCCCCTTCAAATCCGGACAGCGGGCCGCTTCGCTGGGCCCGATGGAATGGCACAGCGCGCACTGGCCCTTGCTGAAGAAGAGTTTTTGTCCCACCTCGACCAGATCGGTCTGGGTCTTGATCTGCGAAGGATCGAACTCTTCGTGCTTGGGTGGAATAGAGGGCATCTGCGGGACCTGGAAGGCAAGAAAGGAGAACGCGATCAGAAACCCACAGGCGGTCGCCGCGGCTTTGCCAAAATATTTGGGCCGTTTCGAAACCTGCGGAGCCGGTACAGCAGGCTTGTCAAACTTGGACGTCACCCACCATAAAAAGGGCGCGAGAAAGAAGTACTGCAAGGAAAAGGCAGGGCGGCGTACCGCGCTGGAAACAACCCAGAAGATAAAGGCCACCAAGACGAGGACGATAAAGGTGCTCAGCGACATAAAAGTGCCGGCGTGTGCCAGCGCGGGGCTATACGCATGGGGGGAGGTGTCCTCCAAGACCCCGTAGACATGCCAGTGGACCCGCGAGGACGAACGTGCATACCCCATCAGGGCCATCGTCAGGATCACGACCACCGCATTCAGAATCAGCATGTGCTGACTGCGCACCGGCATCCTCCCCCAGTGCAGCGGAATTTTCTTGGCGTTTCGCATGGAGAGGACCGCGATGATCGTGGCCAGAATATAGGCGCCCAGGACGGTGAGCACCTGCGAGACGGATAGCACGTAGACTCGGAAGATGGCCGGCACAAAGTAGCCGTAGACTCCCGCCCAGATGATGTACAGCGCGGCCGCGGCGAACAGCACCAGCTGAGTGATACGGGCTGCCTTGGCCCACCTGACCGTTTCCTGTTTGTCGGCACGCCAGTAGATGAGAAAGCTTCCAAAGGTAATCAGCAGCATCAGGTTCACGGCCGTCATCTTGGCCGACATGACCCCGAAGACGCCCAGGATGGGATGATGGGTGCCGCCCATCGCTCGGGCTTCTTGAAGACTCGCCACCAAGCTGTGGGGCGTCAGCCAGACCCCAAAACACACTAAGAGCGCGATGAGCATCGCCATGATGGGCTTCTTGTACCGCTCGGCCCCTTCCGTTCTATAAGCCAGTCCCAGCCAGAAATAGAAGTTACTTGCCAGAAACATGGCCCCGATCAGGACCGCCTGGAGGATGAACAGCCAGGAGAGGAACCCGCCCATCAGCGTAATCCCCATCTGCTGGTTGTACCGGTAGACTTCCAGCATCAGCCAGTAACCCGCGAAGGGAAGCGGGAGCAACCCGAAGATGCCGATAAAGTTGCCCACATACCCCATCCAGTCATAGTGGGCCCGCTCCTCCTGCGTCTGGGCACCGAGGTACTTGACGGCGGCGTACGCCCCGCAGATGAATCCTCCTAACACCACATTCGCGATGAGTCGGTGAACATTCAATGGCAACCAGGTCGGGTTCTGCATCGCGGCAAAGGCCTTCTCCCAGGGACCCATGCCCTCCGGGAGGACCACCGGACTGGCCTGAAAACTCGCCCAGGCATTCGGCACGATCATGATGAAGAGGGCGAAGACGTTCAGAACAAAGCCCAAGAACAGGTGCCAACCCTGACGCTCCTTCATGGTCTCAAACCCGGACCAGTATAGGTAGAGGGTGGTCGTCGACCCAATGAACAGCAGCACGTAGATATAGTAGGTGGGCAGAAAGATACTCGTCAGGTAGCTCACCACCTTGGGATAGAGAGCCAGGAGGACAAAAAGCAGGGTGGCCCCCAACATGGCGGTCATTTCAAACGCGGCCGTGAGCAGGTTCGTGAATTCCTTGGCCAGCCTCATATAGCGCGGGTCCTTGGTTCGTACCGCGATGATGTGGCAGACCCAGGCGAAGATCGGCACGCCCAGCACGAATCCGCCCAAGATCAGGTGCACCTGCGCAACCAGCCAGACGACGTTGCGGCTGCCGATGCCGGGAATATCGCGGTAGGCCGTCGCCGCCCCTGCCGGAGCTTCCTCGGCCCAGGCCAGGCCCACCGGCATCGCCAGCGTGAGTACCAGCATCAGAAAGAGCGCCGCATAGGCAAACAAGCTCCTATGGTTCTTTAGCTGTTCCATGGCGTCTCTCCTTTTATTTCCCTTTGCCCGCGGGCTTCTTCTTCTCTTTTGCTTTGTCGGCTTCCAACGATTCAAGGACTGCCTCGGCCTTGACCAGCGTGGTTTCCGTTTTCTTCAGTAGCTCTTCCGGCTTCACCGGTTTCTTTGGCGCGGCCAACTTTGGCAGCGGATAGTCCTCGTGCGGATGCGGCGTCGTGACCGGCAGCAGGACCCAGAACACGACGGTCAAGAGCACGGCCACCCCGGTGAAGGACACCAGCATCAGCACCGAATCGGCCGGCACCCGCCAATTGTCCCACTCACGGACGCGCTCCTGCAAACTGGCCGAACTGGTCTGGCCCGAGGCGACAGCGAACCGTTTGATGCGCCACCCGAAGAGCTTCAACCAGATCAGGAGGAACACGATGATGGCAACCGTGGCCGGCACGGCCCACATGAGCAATTCGATGGTAATTTGTTCGGCAATGGGAACGGGGATTATTTTCTTCACCGCGACGAAGGTTGCCGCCGCGGCTTTCTGGCAGACAGCAGCGACGGCACCAACCGTGTAATAGGCGATACCCATCATGCCGGCGCCCAGAGCGGCGCCTTGCCACCAGAGCCCGACCCCCACCGGCCCCCGGACCTCGATCCCCATCCGTTCGAGGAAGAAGGTTCTGGCCGTCAGTCCCAACGCCCAGATGTCGATCGGAACCGACACCGCGAGCAGCGCGATGAGGCCGGCGCCTTCCCACGGGTGGACCTGCGCCGCAAGCAGCAGCAGGGCGACGATCACCTTGAAGGGAAATCCCGTCCAGAAGGCCGCCCAGGACAGGGCCCAGGCCAGCTTGACGGAGGATATCGCGGTCGCGGGATGGGACATGCTCCTGGCTCCCGTCAGTCCAGAAATTCGCGATTAAGGATCGCGGACACGGTCAGGACCAGAATCCCCAGCATGACCACGGTCCAGGACAGCAGCGCGACGGGCCTCTTAAAGATGTTCCGTTCTGGGCTCCGGTCGAAAAACGGCAGCGCGGCCAGCAGCAGCATGAACGCGCCCGGGATCGCCGTTGCGGCCACGAACTGGCCGAACTCGCCGGAAAAGATCTTCCACCGGAGCATCTGAAACAGGAACAGGAAGTACCACTCCGGCTCCGGATGGTAATCGCCGGGGTCCGGCGTTGCCTGCTCGAGCAATTGCACCGGCTCGATGAAGGCTAAGGCGCAGATGGTCATGAAAACAGTTGCCATCGCCACGATGTCTTTCCAGACCTGGCGCGGGAAGAAGAAATCCGTCTTGGCCTTCAACTCCTCCGGAGTCCCGCGGAACGGACCGGCCGGCCCGGCCGAGCGGAAGAGGAAGAGATGGAGCCCTGCCAGCCCCATCAGGGCGGCCGGCAGGATCATGACATGGATGACGAAAAACCGGCTCAAGGTCATTTGCCCCGGCGTTGGCCCACCTTTCAAGGACCGGGCCAGGAAATCACCCACGATAGGCGTCTTGTCCATGATCTCGACGCCGACGGTCGTGGCCCAGTAGGCCCGCTGATCCCACGGCA
>CAZITU010000011.1:0-42498 GCA_964542245.1 uncultured Nitrospirales bacterium
ATAATATTCCTTGGCGTCCTCGCCGTGATTCCCCTCGCTGCCGGTCAGGCCGAAGATGCGTTCTTTGAGGATCGGATCGCGGCCGTTCCATAAGGCGACGGCAAAGCAGATCATTTGGTGCCGATCCGAGATGCCGGCCAGACCGTCTTCGTTCCAGCGATAGGCCTTCGAGCGCGCATGATCGTGCGGCAGGTAATCCCACGCGGTCCCGTGAGGGCTATAGTCCTCGCGCACGGTGCCCCATGCCCGCTCGCTGAGGTACGGCCCCCAGCGCTTCCAGTGCTTCTCACGCCCGGCATCCTCCTCAAGACGAAGAGCCTCGGCCCCTACCCGTGCCCCTCCACGGCCGTTCGGCAACCCAGTCCGTGACGGCTGGGAAACGGCCGCCCCCTTTTTACCCGGCTTCGTCGTACTCGTGCCCATCGCGCTACTCCTTGACCACGTTCACGAAGACCTTGATGGCGCCCTTCTCCTGGGTCAGCAGCCGCATCATGTCCCGGTAGTTGTCGAGACCCTCCACCGGGTGCGTCAAGAACTTCGAGAGCCACCCCGGAAACTCCAGCTCCGCGCGTGAGAGATCGTACACGCCGGCCTCGAAATACTCCCGGTTGGCGTTCACGGTACCGACCATCACCTTATTGCCCAGCACGAACCCCAGGTTGATCATGTCGGCGGGCACCTGGATGTTGCGGCCGCCGCCGGTGACACTGGAGAGGATTAGAGCACCGTTCTTCCCCAAGTGCTCCATGGCCTCGAAGACGATCGGCGCGAAGCCCGTCGCCTCGAACATCAAGTCGAAGGGGCCGTACTTGGCCGCCGCGTCCTTGAGGGACGTCTCGGCCGTCGAGACGTACCGGGCGCCGATTTCCTCCAGCAGATTCGAGTTTCGATATGGAGCGGGGCTCCGGCCGAAACTGGTCACCTCCAGGCCCCGCATCCGGAGGGACATGGCCGCCAGCAGCCCGATGGTCCCTGCGCCCAGGACGGCCGCCCGTTTGGGCCTCCAGATCTTCAGCCGCCGTTGCGCTTCATAGGCTTGAATGATCCCCTTTTCGATCACCGAGGTCGGCTCCAGCAGCACGGCCACGTGCTTCAATCCTTGCGGCACCTTCACGATGTACTCCGGCTCGTCAACGAAATACTCCGTCAGATAGCCGTGGCGGAGGTTGATGCCGCGCTCGTAGTACACCTCGTCGGTCGTCATGTCGTACTGGCCGATCTGGTCGTAGAAGCTGCCGCCCGGACGCCGCACGGCCGGTACAACATAATCGCCGGGTTTCAGCTCCCACACCTGGTCGCCGACTTCGACCACCCGCCCGAAGCACTCGTGGCCGATGACCAGGAACTCGTAGCCGGGCGGCGCCTGGCCGTATTCGGCCGCGTTGATTTCCTTGTCCGTGCCGTCCACTCCGACACGCAGGATCCGCACCAGCACGCCCCGGCCGTTGGGGATGTCCTTGACCGAGGGCTTCGGCAATTCGGCGAGGTGCAACGAGTTCGGCTTTCCGGGATAGACTGCGATGGCTTTCATGGTCGTTCTCCTTAACTTGTAAGTAACTAGCGGTTGCGGTTTATGGCCTCCAGAGAGTCGCCCAGGCACCAGACCGAGGCGCCGAGCAGCGCGAGGTCCTTCAGCAGGAACTGGCCGGGGGCGACCGACAGGGCTGGGAATCCGCCGAGGCTCGCCTCCCAGACCGGCGGCGTGGACAGCATGAAACTCAAGGTGCCGAGGAACAGGACGGCGGCGAGGCCGCTGCCCGCCGCGGCGATTTTCGCCGAGATCGGCTGCGCGGCGATCATCAGCCCGATGGCGATCTCTAACACCCCCAGCCACTTTGAGAAGGTTGGGACGCTGAAGATCTGATACAGCCAGCTCATCAGCGGGCTGTTGGCCACGAGGGGTTGGATCGCATTGGCCTCATAGTTGGTGAATTTCATCGCGCCGATCCACACGAACACGACCACGAGCCCGAAGCGGGTCAGACTGCTCCCGATCGCCTGCACGGTCTCGCCGACGGTGGTGGTTGCTGTGTCTTTCATGGTTGACCCTCCTTATGCAAACCGGGCGGCGCCCATTTTGGCGAGACTTTCCTCTTTGTGCATACGCTCGTCGCAGCCGATCTGGCGGAGCACATCGGCCATCGTCAGAAAGTCGCCATAGTCCTTTTTGAAATCGCTTTCGAACGGCTCCGACTCCAGCTCCGGATGTTCCTGGGCGAACCGCATGTATTCGCGTTCGGCGTGGTCTTCGAATTCGACGTTCAGGCGATAGCTCCAGGCCGGCTTGATCACGTACAGCAGCCATGAAATCTGGTAATAGAAAAACGCGATCACCTGCGGGGCGATTCGGTGCAGCACGAACATCTCCGGAATCCGCCGGCGATGGATCCATTCCTCCAGGATCAACAGATGCCACTGTTCGTTGTCCTGCTGGTGACGGGCCTCCTGCACGCGGTCGAAAATCCGGCGCGCGAAATCGGTGTGCTCGTAGGCATGCGTGATGGCGATGTAGGCGACGTGCTCCCAGGCCTGGTAGGGGACACGGGCGATGATCTCCAGGACCTTGAACTTGTTCCAGCTCCGCTTGCGGCCGTAGAGCAGGTCCATCACTAAGAACAGGACCTTCGCCAAGAGGCCGTGCTTGATGGGGGGCGCGGCCAAGGTCTTGGCTTGCTCCTTCCGCAACTGTTCCGGACTGAGTCTGGTCATATCCATCCCCTTGCACTCATTGGGTCTTCCAATTCCGGAACCGCTTGAGCAGTTGCTCCCGGACGGCCGGGGGAACCGGCTCTCGCGGCAGTCGGCCCACCGTCTGGATCGTCTGTTGCGTCTGCCGCAGGTACACGCGGCAGCCGAAGCACAGTCCCAGATGCAGGTGGAAGCGAATCCGTTCCCAGAAGGTCATGGTGCCTTCCAGGTAGTCGGTAATGATTTCGACGAACTCCTTGCAGGTCATCCGCCCGGCCAGATAATCGAGGACGTAGATCTTGATCTCTTCGCGGGTCATGCCGGCCTGGCGCCTCCTTCCATGTATTGCTCGAGTGCGCGTCGGACTCGTGACCGTGCCCGGTGCAGTCGGACGTGCTGATTCGTCTCACTGATCCCAAGAATCTTACAGGTTTCACCGGAACTTAACCCTTCCACATCCCGCAAGATGATGATCTGCCGAAGATTCGGAGGGAGCGCTTGAATCGCCTTCTCCAGAAACGTGCAGCTTTCTTTCGACAACAGGAGTTTCTCCGGCGTGTTCTCATCCCAAGGCTGAGGGTAGGAAGCCCAGTAACCGGCCCAGTGGCCCGAAGTCCGAAATCGAGACGGGTCTACAGCCGGTGCTTCGAACTCATCGGCCGAGGCCCCGAGAGGGGAGAAGGACACATGACGGCTCTCGCGCACCCCTCGCGTCTTGGCTTTGTGAAACAAAATACTGAAGATCCATGTCTTGAGCGATGAGCGGCCCTGGAACCGGTCCAATCCTTCCAGGACCCCGATCCAAGTATCCTGGACCACCTCCTCAGCGACGGATCTATCTGACACATGGGCCATCGCCATCCGAAGGAGCGAGTTGTGATGGCGATCCACCAGGGAAGCGAACGCGGCTTCATCGCCGCTGCGGAGCCTCTCGACCAGCCGAAGCTCTTCAGGGTCGGTTTTCTGAACCGAGCCTCCCGAGGGAAGCGCTTGCTCAACCATCATATCTACTTGGTCGTCGAAAGAGACCGCGACCTGTTTCATGGCTTTCCTCCCCGATCTATCAGATCTTTGATGAAAGCACCGCCCTTGATGATCCTGACGCTCTGGGCCGGCAGCCGCCGCACCATCTCCACGCCAGAATCGTCCAAGTAAGTCACCTCCGAAAAATCCAAGAGCACCATCTTGTTTTGGCGAATCACCGTTTCGCATTCTTGTTCCAGAAGGGTGACCCATTCCGCGTGGACCTTGCCTTCCAGTTTGAGCGTGACGGGCGAGCCGTTTTCTTCAATCGTGGTGATGCGCAGCACGGTTTGTCTCTGCCTCCAGTGTTTCGTCGTACCAGGAAGCTATGGCAAGGCCTGTGCCAGGAAGAAAACGGACGGGGAAGGGCTACTCTAAGTGTCTGAGAGACTAAGGATAGTTTAGAAGGCGAGGCTAGGGGTCGTGGCCTTAGAAGGAAGGAGTCTATTCCCAATATGTTGGGAGCGTCACGATATTTTGGGAAAGTTCAGGAAGCCTTGCGGGCGATGCCGAGCTTCTTCATCCGCGCTTCCAGGGTAGTCGGCTTGAGGCCTAAGAGACTCGCCGCTCCCTTTTCCCCGCTGACGCGCCAGCCCGTGCGCTCCAACACTTCCACGATATGCGTGCGTTCAAGCTCTTCGAGGGTAGGAATCGACGCCCCGCTGGACGGCACGCTCGGCTTCGGCAGCCACTCGCCTAAATCGAGCTGCGGTCCCTGGCTCAGGATCGCAGCCCGCTCGATTACGTTCTCCAGCTCTCGGACGTTGCCGGGCCAGGCATAGGCCTGGAGGGTCTCGATCGCAGCCGGCGGGATCGTCTCGATCTTCTTTCCCAGCTTCATGCCGTATTTTCTGGCGAAGTACCGGACGATCAGGGGAATGTCTTGCTTCCGCTCTCGAAGCGCGGGGAGATGGATCGGAAAGACATTGAGCCGGTAGTAGAGGTCGGAGCGGAACCCGCCGCCCTGCACCGCCTTTTCCACGTCCCTGTTCGTGGCTGCAATCACACGCACGTCGACTTTCATCGTGCGCGAGCTTCCGAGCCGCTCGAATTCCCCTTCCTGGAGTACGCGGAGGAGTTTGGCCTGCAACTCCAGCGGCAGATCGCCGATCTCGTCGAGGAAAATGGTCGCCCCGTCGGCCAGCTCGAAGCGGCCGATCTTACGGGTCAACGCCCCCGTGAACGCGCCTTTTTCATGCCCAAACAACTCGCTTTCGATCAGCCCGGCGGGGATCGCCGCGCAGTTCACCTTCACCAGCACCCGGTCTTTCCTGTTGCTGAGGTTGTGAATGGCCCGCGCGATCAATTCCTTCCCGGTCCCGGTCTCGCCGGTGATCAGGACGGTTGAATCGGTGGCGGCAACCGTTTCCACGGACTTGAAGACCTTTTTGATCAGCGGAGAAACACCGACGATCTCCTCGAAGTTGTGCTCTGTCTGAATTTCTTCCTGGAGGTAGGTGTTCTGCGCCTCAAGCCGGGCTTTTTCCTGCTCCATCAGCACGCGGTCCGTGATGTCCACGAACATCGTGCGGGTGTAGGTGCCGCTGGGATCGGGCTTCGACCACCACTGAATCCACAGCGGCTTGCCGTTGTCCTTGCGGCGCAGCTCGAGCACGACACCGCTGGTGTCGGTACCGCATCCGATGGACGCCAACGCCTCGCGCAGGCGGCGTTGGGCGTCGGGCGTGTCGGGAATAAACGATTTGCCATAGGTGCCGTCGACTTCTTCCGGCGTGATTCCCAAGCTTCTCATCGCCGCGCGATTGGCCCGGATAAAACGGGTATCAAGGCCTTCATGCACATACGCAATCGGGGCCTCCTCGAACAAATCACGGAGACGCTCCTCGCTGTCGGCCAACGCCTTCTCGAAACGCAGTCGCTCGATTTCGGAGACGGCCCGCGTGGCGAAGATCTGCATGATCGCCACGGCGCGCGCGCTGTCTTCCATCGGCTTGTCATCCACGATGGCGAAATGGCCGATGACGGCACCAGAGGAGTCCACCATCGGCACGCCGCAGTAGCTCTCGGCCCGCCAGTCCACCAGCGCCTTGTCTTCGGGGAAAAGTGCCTGGAGATCCCGAGGATGGTGGGACATCTGGCCGTTGAGGACGGCCTCGCAGGGCGTGCCAGCCAGTGGGACTTCGAAGTTGGGCGCGAGCGCGCCGCGCGCCCAGAGCGCGAGCGATCGGAAGCGCGTCCGGTCTTCGGTGAACTCCGTCACGAATGCATAGGGCACATTGAGCGCCATGGCCAGGTGCTGTACGAGCGAGGAGAAGAACCGGTCTCCGGTCTCAGCCACCACGCCCTCGACGATTGCACGCAGGCTCAGGTCCTCGCTCCGCATGGCCGCTTCAGACTTCAGGCGCTCCAGTTCCGCGAAAGCCCGCGCCGCGAAGATGCCGAGGATCGCCGTGGCCCGCAACTCGTCCGGCATGGGTTTGTCGTCGAGGACGGCGAGATGGCCGACGACATTCCCCGAAGGACCCACAATGGGCACGCCGCAATAACTCACCGCTCCCCAGTCCGCGATCACTTGAACCGTGGGGTACAGGAAGGGCAGCCGGTCGGGGTGATGCACCACGCGACGCGAGAGGACGGCTTCGCACGGTCCACCCAATGGCACCTTGAACGGGGGAAGAAATGCGCCGCGAGCCCAGCCGGCACGTGATCGGAAGTGCGTGCGGTCCTCGCTCAACTCGGACACGTAGGCGTACTGGACCCCGAGCGCGGAAGCCAGGTGCTTGACCAGTGAGGGGAAAAAGCGCTCACCGATCTCAGACTCGACGCCTTCGACAATCGCGCGCAACGCGGCGTCTTCGGTCTGCCCTTGCGGTTCGGCCATGGCCCTCCAGGGGGCTTGGATTCTTGAAGCAGGAGCGTAAGGATAGCACCGTCCGGAAAGGCGAGCAACTTCGGGGGCACGCCCTGCGGGCTCTTGTCGAGGGGCGCTTGGCGGGACTCAGGTCAGCGGAACCCCGCAGCCGACACAGGCCTCGGCCGGCCCGCGTCCCAAGGAAGCAACGCCCGGAGGGGGCACCGCAGGGACCGGCGCCGGCTCGGGCCCCAGGACCAGCCTGGCCCACCAGGACGACCGGTACCGGACCAGCAGCTTGGGTGACGCCAGGAAGAGCCCCACCATCAGGACGCCCAAGGCAATCAGCGGCCACTGCACCGAAACCACGCTGCTCCCCAAGTAGGTAAAGGCGAACGTGGGAGGCGTCATGCCGACCAGCGTGGCCAGCGCGAAGGTCCGCAGCGAGATGTTCGTGAGGCCCGCCCCGTAGCTGATGACGTCGAAGGAGAAGATGGGAATCAGGCGGGCGAACAAGACCATGCCCATCAACTGGTGGTCGGTGCACTTCTGGCAGAAGACGAGATCCGCCTTGAGCAGCCGGGACATCGTCTCCCGCCCGACCGCCCGGCCGATGAGGAAGCTCACGATCGCGCCGATTTCCGCGCCGATGACTGCGTACAACGCCCCGAAGAACGGCCCGAACGCGGCCCCCGCGGCCAGATCAAGCGGGAGGCTGGGGATCGGCGGAATCACGACGGACGCGGCCATGCAGAGGATGAGCACCAGCGGCGCCAGGGAACCGAACGAGTCCAACGCCGCCGCCAACCGCTCCGGCTTCAAGGCCTCGCTGAGATCCACCGAGCCTGCCAGGCCATAGATCCCGGCGGTTGCCAACAGCAGCAACGCGGCCGCGATGGTCAGCTTGAGAAACTTGGATGCGGGCTTGTCGGATGGCATGGTGTCCTCTGTAGCGATCGGCATGGCCGGTGCGATGCTTGCTCCCTCGCCCATATTCTCGTCCCCCTGTATCAAGTTCTGGTCGCGGCTCTCCTGCGGTAGTCTCCCCAGGCGCCCGTCCATTACAGAGGAAATTGGATTCGGAACCGGCGGCGCAGGTCGTCGCGGACCGCTCCAAATAATCTGTGACCGCCTCTGTGAATACCCTACAGGTCATCGAAATCCCGTGAACGTGTGCTGAAATCCGACAATGAACTGGTAATCGGGCGCGCTGGAGGAAAGCCCCACCTCCGCGCCGACGGCGATCGCCATCGTCGGCGTGACGTGGTGGAAGATACCGGCCTGCGCCCTCCAGAGCGGCAACGCGCTCCTCGCTTCCGCCTGCTCCACAAAGAAACCGGCCCGCAACAGAGTTCTGCCGCCGATATCCGCTCCCAATCCGAACCTGTACCGCAGATCTCGCTCCGAGAGCCGCGCTGCGCCCATTTTGATTAGTTCGGCGTTCAGGTTGAATTGGACCGGCCCCGCCGTCTTGGTCAGAATCCCTCGGACCAGCCCATCAACTCCGGCCGCGTCGTTGCCGGTGGGCAAGGTCGTCCCGATCACCACGGCCGTGGCGGGCAGAACGGGGGTTTCATCGGTGACGTTATAGAACCCCTGCGCTCGCAGGTTCCCGCTCTCCCTTCGCACGCCGGCTTCAAATTCAAACTGCGGTCGAAGGGACACATAGCCCCGCTGCACCAGACCCCATCGGAGTTCCGGTTCAAGGCGATACACGTTGCCTCCCCGGGGACTGTCCTCGACGCGAAAAACGGTCTGGAGCTGGAGAGCCCGGAAGGAGACGGGAAACGCGTTGTCCATCTGGGTAGCCATGCCGGCGCTCATGTTCTTCCGATCTTCCGCGAAAGCCACGTCTCCGGCGACGATCAGCCATCCAGTCGCTCCGATGAGGAGCCAGCGCTTCACGGAGAGCGGCTACTTTTCAATGACCTGCATGACGTGCCCGTCCGGGTCCCGGACGAGAAACCCTTTTTTGAAGCCCAGCGCACCGTCCGGCAACGTCACCACTTCCGCCGACACGAACGCATAGTTCATACGCAGGAACTTCGCCGCCTCCTCCGCATCGCTGACCACCAGAGTGACCTGCCAGTGCAACAGATCGGTGGGGCGCGCATCCGCCGGCATAGGCCGGCCGGCCGAAGGCAACTCGTACTCCAGAAATTCGACGCCGGGTGGGCCGACGGCCTGCGTCACGCCTGTGACACGAGCCCTGGCTCCGGGCAGGCTGTCAAGACGCTCCTGCTCGGTGCCGACGTTCAGGCTGCTGCCCCCGAGAGTCATCCCGAGCGTGTCCCGGTAGAACTTGAGGCTATTGTCTGTGCTCCGCACCGTCATGGCCGTGTGGTCAATCCCCAGGAACAACTCGGCCGTGGGCCGGTGCCAGCGGGTATCGCCCTTGCCGTCGGGAAACCAGAGCAGCTCCAGATTATGCCCGTCCGGATCGCGAAACTTCAGGGCCTTGATGCCCGCTGCTGCTGCGTTCGTCTTCGGAATGGTCTGCGGACGCGGAGAGATCTGCCGCACGCGATGTTTGCGGAGATGCGCCCAGGCCTCGTCTATGTCGCGCACGACGATCGCGAAGTGCTGGAACCAGAGGTCGTTGCTGTACGAGGGCACGGGGATGGGCCGGACATCCGGCGGCGCCAGAAATTGGATTAGCTCCAGCGTCTGCCCATCGAGCTGCATGCGCACCACGCGCGCCCGCACCCCGAACACACCCCACAGATGGTCGTACTCAGGCCCGTCCACTTCGACATCGCTGATCATCTTGAACGACAGCACCTTCGAATAGAACTCGACCGAGCGGTCCATGTCGGCGACGGTCATGCCGACGGACGCGACGGCCTGGACGACGGGCGTCTGCGCCTGCGCGGGCAGGATGGCCAGGGCAAGCGAGAAGAAAAGCGCGAACGTCAGTGTTGCCTGCGATCGTTTCATGGTGCTCCCATCGGGCGCAATGAATTGCGCGCCTACTTCATTCGCTCCAGCAGGCGGTCACCCACCCGCATGGCGTTGGCGATGATCGTCAGCGAGGGATTGACCCCTGAGCTCGACGCGAAAAAGCTCGCGTCCACCACGTAGAGATTGTCCAGGTCGTGCGCCTTGCAGTTCACATCGAGCGCGGAAGTCTTGGGATCACGCCCGAACCGCACAGTGCCGCACTGATGCGCCGTTCCCGCTATGGGAATCTTTTTGCCGAGATAGAAGTTGCAAGGCACCAGGTGGCTGTCGCAGCCGATCTCGCCGAGCATGCCCTTCAGCATGGCGACGAGGCGGTTGTGCCCCTCCAGATTGTTTTCCGCGTAGTGGAGTGTGATGTCGCCGTTCTTATCCACCAGGACGCGATTGTTGCGGTCCGGCAGATCCTCCGAGGTCAGCCAGAAATCAATCGAGTGTTTGGCCATCACGTCGAGGGCCATGCCCGGTGCGAAGGGCGGGGCGCCCGACCGCAGGGTCTCGAGATCGGACTTACCGAGCATCTGGATATGGCCCAAGGGGTACTCCCAGTCTTTGGACCGGAAGTAGTAATCGTTCACGCCGAGGGTCTTCTGGAACGCCGTGGGATTCGGCCGCTTGGACAGCGCGAGCATGGCCGAGTTGTTGTGGCACATGTAATGCCGGCCGACGACATCGGACGAGTTGGCCAGCCCGTTGGAATGTTTGTCGTTGGCGGAGCGCAACAACAGTGCCGCTGAGTTGATGGCCCCGCAAGAGACGACCACGACATCGGCCGAGTAGTCTTCCTTCGCCCCGTTGCGCTCGATATGAACTTTCTTCACCTCCCGCCCCGATGGACTCATCTCCAGGCGGGTCACCAGCGCGTTTGTCAGCAAGGTGACGTTCGAGTGTTCCAGAGCCGGGTCCACACAGGTGACCTGCGCGTCCGACTTGGCGTTCACCAGGCAGGGAAACCCATCGCAGGTGCTGCACTTGATGCAGGCGCTCTTTTCCCGATGGTCTTCATCGAGCCGCACGCCGACCGGCAGATGGAACGGCCGGTGGCCGATCCGGACCAGATCGTCGTGCAATTCCTGGATGCGCGGTTCATGGCTGACCGGCTTGTACCGGTAGGGCGCGCTCGCCGGCGGCTCCGTCGGGTCCTCCCCGTGCTGCCCGTGTACCTGATAGAGGTGCTCCGCCTTCGTGTAATAGGGCTCCAGGTCCTCGTAGGTGATCGGCCAGGCCGGCGACAGACCGCCGTGGTGCTTGATCTCGCCGAAATCCTGCTTGCGGAACCGCAGCAGCACCGCGCCGTAGACCTTGGTGTTCCCGCCGACGTAGTAATGGATGCCGGGATGGAAGATGTTGCCGTCTTTGTCCCGCCAGCTCGCCTTGGCCTTGTACTTGCTGTCAATGAAGACGGCGCGGGAGTCCCAGTTATCCTTTTCGCGAGGCAGATAGTTGCCTCGCTCGAGCAGGAGAATCTTCTTGCCGGACGGCGCCAGATGATAGGCGAGCGTGCCGCCCCCGGCGCCGGTGCCGATGATGATCACGTCATAATGATTTGCTTGCGACATGGCTTCGCCCTCCTAAAATCCGACGCCTTTCGTGCTGAGCCTGATCCGGTAGATGGACGAGCCGCCTGTGACGTACAAGACCGACCCGTCGTCGCCCCAGGCCATGTTCGACGTCGGCAGACCTGTTTCGATGCTGCCGAGATGCGTGCCGTCCGGCGCAAAGACGCTGATGCCGCCAGGCCGCGCCCCGAAGAGGTTCCCCTGCTTGTCGATCTTCATCCCGTCCGGCCCAAAGAACGGATCTTTCCTCCATCGAGTGGCATCGAAGAACACTCGCCCCTTCGTCACGGTGCCGTCTTCCTTCAAATCGTAGGCCAGCCAGGCAGCACGCTTGGGGTCCACGTCGGAGACATAGAGCGTCTTCTCATCCGGTGAGAACGCGATCCCGTTGGGCGCCTTGATGTTCTTGATCAGCAGTGTGAGCGTGCCGTCTGGCTTTAGCCTGTATACACCCTGGAACGGAAGTTCCTTGTTCGGATCGTCAAAATTCTTGGGTAACCCGAACGGCGGATCGGTGAAATAGAGATCGCCGTTGGACTTGAAGACCAGGTCGTTGGGGCTGTTGATGCGTTTGCCCTCGTAGCGGTCGGCCAGCGTGATCTTGCGGCCGTCCGGCTCAAGACGCGCAATACGACGGTCACCATGCGCACACAGCACCAGTCGTCCGGCGGCATCGAAGGTCAACCCGTTCGAGCCGGGCTCCTTGCCCTCAAACGGCGCGGCACCCGTGTACCCGCTGGGCTTCAAATACAGGCTGACGCCTTCTCCTTCTTTCCACTTAAAGACCGCGTTGCTCGGAATGTCGGAGAACAGCAGGTAGCCGCCCGCTCGGTTCCAGGCCGGCCCTTCGAGCCAGATGAACCCGTCGGCGACCTTTTCCCGCTTCGCGTCGCGCGGCACCAGCTTGTCGAAGCGCGGGTCGAGGCGGACAATCCTTCCGACAGGGTTGCCGGCGGTGGCCGATGCCCCCCTCGACTGGGCGACGGCCAGCTCCATCATGGCCGGAATGAGGACAGCCGAGACCACCGCGACTTGGAAGACAGTCAGAACTCGTCTCATGATCATTGCCTTCTTCTTTTCTCGTTCCCCGATCGCTTCACCTACCCCAGTCGGGCCAAGAGCCGCATTCTCTCCCAAACAAACAGCTTCTTTAGCAGGATGCGGAGTGAGAGAATCACGCTCAGCATCAAGATTTGCTGCCATGTCTGGAGCGCAATGAGTTTCAGGACAGTCGCGCAAACCATCACGCTCAGTCCAGCGATCACCCCATCCGCCGTCAAGAGCCGCGCCCTTGCAATGTTGCAGCGGGGGAGCAGAGAAACCAGAGCCGCCATGACGTAGCTGCTGATGATCAGGGCGCCGACCACCTGGATCATCCCGGCCCACAAAAGAAAATCAAAAGGCCGGAACGGGAACATTTTCCGTCTTCCTCACAAGCGTCTGTTCGATTTCTCTTTCCAGAAAGTAGTTGAGAGTCGTCCGAAGTACGACAATGGCACCCAGCTTTCCGATCTCGTCCCACGTTGGGGCGATGAGGCTGCGTAGAATATCCGCGGCCAGCATCAACTCCAGGGAGAGCGCCAGCCACCGGCCGAGTAAAAGCCGTATCTCCGGCAATGCCTCCTCCAGTTTCATGCGAAGGCTGTAGCAAAGCCTCACGGCTCGGACTGCGGCTCCCAAGACGCCAACCCCGATAACCGCTCCGCTGCCGGCGTCAATGAAGGCTGCCAGATACATCAAGATCGCTGTGGTCACCGTATCCATATCGATCTCAACCCCTTTGCGATGTCCTTGCGGCCGGATGCCGGCCCACCCTAAGGGCGGATGCCCGGAATGTTCAGCTTCATCCGGTACAGCGCGGATTCCGCCGTCATATAGAGCGTCTTGCCGTCCTCGTCGCCCCAGGCCATGTTGTGCGGCAGCTTGGGTCCTTTGATCGTGCCCAGGTGCCTGCCTTCGGGCGACAGGATCCAGAGCCCGCCGGGACCGGAGACATAGAGATTGCCCTGCTGGTCCACTTTAAGGCCGTCCAGCGCCTCCTCTCCCGGCGCGCCCGTCATGTCGAAGAACACCTTGCCGTTCGAAAGGGTCCCGTCGGCGTTCGCCTCGTAGCGCATCACGACCTTCTTCTTCACATCCCAGTTGGTGACGTACAGGTACTTCTCATCGGGCGAGAAGGCGATGCCGTTGGGACCGGTCAGATCCGTGCTGATGAGTTGGAGCGTGTCGTTGCGCAACGAGAAGACGCCGGTGAAGGGCAATTCGCGCCGGGGATCGTCGTGGAACTTGGGCAGCCCGAACGGCGGATCGGTGAAGTACAACGTGCCATCCGAGCGATAGACAAGATCGTTCGGGCTGTTGAGCCGCTTGCCCTGGTAGCGGTCGGCCAGGACCCTCACGGCGCCGTTCTTTTGCAGGCGGCTGACGCGATGATTGCCATGCTCGTTGATCGTGAGCCGGCCCTCGCGGTCCAGCGTCAGCCCGTTGGAGCCAGGCTGGCCATACTCCGCGATGTCGGCGCCGGCGTATCCGCTCTTCTTTCGAAACACCGAGAGCTGACCGGCGACCGTGTATTTGTAGATGGTGTTCGCGTTCGGATCGCTGAACAACAGGTAATTCCCATTCCGCACCCAGACCGGGCCTTCGGTGAAGATGAAGCCCTCGGCGAGCTTATAGATCTTCGGGTTCGGGGGAACGATGGCATCCAAGGCCGGGTCGAGTTTGACGACCTGGACGTTGACCTCGCGCGGGGGGCTCGCGAACGGTCCCGTTCGTCCCTTGTGGAACTCCAGCTTGGCGAAGCGCATGAAGATGAAGTTCGTGGGCGGATGCGACAGCGGTCCGTTGATGCCGAAGACGGCCAGTTGAATTTTCTGGCCCGGCTTCACGTTGCGGCCGACCACGAGGCGGTTCGGCGCGTTCCAGCCGCTGACGACGGACCCGCCGCTCTGCCCAAGGCCCCGCGTTAATTCGCCGTCCACCCAGATCTCTGCGTAGTCGTCCACCGAAGTTTCGAACACGGCCGTGCTGCCCGTGGGATCGAAGCTCCCGATACGATCGGGAACGGTCACGGTGATCCGGTACCAGTTGAAGCAGAGCCTGCCGGTCGAGCGGCGCTTGTCCAGCGTGGCGGGTTCGACCACCTCCCACTTCGAATCATCGAAGTCTCTCCAGCCCGCATCAGGCGTGAAGTCATAGGTCTTGATGGGGGCGCCCGTCGGCTGCTTATCCGGACCCGGGCCGCGAAAGTCCACCTCGATGATTTTGGTGTCGCTGTAACGCCACTGCCCCTTGACGAGCCGTGCCCCCTCATCGGTGGCGAGATCAATGACCGCCTCCGGCTTGCCAGCCGGCACGTCCAACGCGGTTTGCGCGGCGGCGTTCCCTATAGCGAACGCCACCGCAACGGCAGTCGCAATACCGACCAGGGCAACGCGAGGAAACATGGTCAGCGAACCTTCACCACGTAGTAATCCAGCGGACCCGGCACGTCCTTGAACCAGTGCGGGACCCCGTTAGGAATGATGATCACGTCGCCGGGGGCGATCCGTCGGGTCTCTCCGTCTTTGATCGAGGCGCCGCGAATCTCGTTGGGGCCGATGGTTTTCGTATCCACAGCGGTGCCGCCGGTCACCAGCGTCGCAGAGCCCTTCAGGACATAGACGATGTCGGTGTCGAGTTCGTGAATCTCCACCACGCCGGCCGCCTCGCGGTGACTCGCATGCACCATGTAGTTGCGGCTCGCGTGCATCATGCGCTCGTCTTCCCCGACCAGGACCGCGCCCTTGGCAAAGCCCTCCGACACTTTTTTGCTCTCGATGAAGGTGACCGGCATTGCGGATTGTCCCGCCATCGCGCCGGTCGGCATCGCCTTCAGCGCGTTGGCGCCGGCGATGGCGAGCTCCTCGTCCTGTTGCGCGCTGGCCGCCCCGCTCACGCCGATCGCGCCGATGACCGCTCCCTGGAATTCGATCGGTACGCCGCCCTGCAGCGGCGTGAAGTCTTTCAAGGCCACCATCGTCGTACGGCCCTTGTTGACGATGTCTTCGAATACCTTGGTGGGGCGCTTGAACATGGCAGCGGTCCGCGCCTTGCCGATGGAGATGTTCGCGCCGGCCGCGAACGTGTTGTCGAGCCGTTCGAGGGCCATCAGATTGCCGCCGTCATCCACGACGGCAATGACGCCGCCTGGTGCATTCTTGCTCTTCGCCTCGGCCACCGCGGCGGCGATGGCCTTCTTCGCCCCATCCAGCGTCAATACCTTCTTGTCCGCCACCTGGGCCTGCGCTGGGCCCGTGACGACCACCGTCGCCAGCATCAGGGCCGCCGCTATCATTGGGTGCCACATATCGTCCTTCCTTTCTTAGGCTTAGTCAGCGCCCCAAGTTACTTAAGCGCGCTGGCTCCTGCCTTGGCTATTTCCTCGTCTTGCGCGGGGCTCTCACCGCTGACGCCGATGGCGCCGATGACCTTGCCGTCATACGTGATGGGGATCCCCCCTTGCAGCGGCGTGGCGCCGGGGAGAGCCAGTGCGGCCACGCGCCCGTCCCGGATCTGGTCTTCGAAGACTTTGCTGGGCCGCCTGAAGATCGCCGCCGTACGCGCCTTCCCGATGCCGACATTCACGCTTGCGACCTGGGTGTCATCGAGACGTTCAAGCAAAAGCAAATTACCCCCGTCGTCCACGACGGCGATGACCACCCTGGCGCCCTTGGCTTTCGCATCCGCCTCGGCCACGGCGGCGATCTTCTTCGCCGCGTCGAGCGTCAGTGCCTTCTTGTCCACCACCTGAGCGTGCGCCATGGCGGCAATCACCGAAAGCGCCAGCGCCAATGCAACACTCTTCAGAACCATCATGACCATATCCCCCTGTGCGGGGAGGCCGGATGCTCCGGCCTCCACCGTGACTGGTTCATGCTAACTTGCATCAGTTTTACCGACCCATCGCCATCGTGCCGGACATCTCGGCGGCGGCTGTCTTAATCGGCGCTGGGAACGACGCCTCGCCGAGCAACGCCTCGGCGAAGGAACACCAGATCTGCACCTTCGCGACATCCTGGATGTAAGACGGCAGCGTGACCTTCCGGTTGGTCTTGCCGTCCTTGATCCGCTGTTGCTGGAGCAAGTAGACATTCCCCTTCGAATCCACCACCTGCCAGTGCGGCGCGGGCGTGTCCGGAATCTTGAAATCATCAGACACCGCCAGGACGTCCTTGTTGCCCTCCTTGGAATGCACCGCCTTCCCCGTGTTCGCTTTCACGCCCGCGAACATCGTGGTGGAATGGGGATCAGCCGCGAAGCTGCTCGTGGCGCCGAGCAAGCCAACCGCGATCACCGCGGATAGCAGCCCCAGTTGAATCGAACCGATCTTGCGCAAGCACTGCATGGCAAACCTCCTTTGGGTTGTGGTTTGAATAGACGGTTGTCGTCTGGAATGGGCAATCCTTACAGGGCGGTCGTCGAAATCTTCTTTTCCCGGTCCGGTCCGAGCGACACCAGGTAGGTAAACCGGTCGGGATGTCTAAGCGACAACTTCGCCTCCCTGCTGAGCCGGTCAACGGACGCAAACACCTGGTTCCAAGTGCACGTCGGCAGCATGTGGAGAAGATCCTCAAAACTGAGCGGCCCGTGCTCCGCCAGCAGCTCGAATATTGCCGAATCGACCTCTGCCTGCTCCATGATGGGGCTAGCCTCCTAGAAGCGCTGCGACAGGGCGCACGGGATACCTGATGACGCGGTCCTCTCCATTTCTCCCGTGTCGGTCGGTCAGGATCTCCTCGATGAGTAAGCCGCATCTCCCGCATCGCCATGCACTGAACCTGAACGAGGGCCCATCATCGCGCACGTCATAAGAAAGGCCTCGAATCATGACGTTCCGGCACTGAGAGCATGTCATTGTCGCTGTTCCTCCGTCATAAAGGATTGCCTTGGTATTTCATGTAGCCGCACCGGAAGATGCAGCGTTTGTCATTCTGATGGTGCAGCTTGGCGCAGATGACCTCACGTTTCCCCTTGCCCCACAGATACGTCTCCGCTGCGAGGAGCATCCCCAGTGGCGGGGCTGTAAAGTAGATCCACAGTCCGGTCCATAGCCAGGCCGGCAGGGCCGAGGCAAACGTGCGGGCGGGGTTGATGCTCATGCCTGACAGGGGGGCCTCCACAATGATGTATGTCGCGACCAGAGCGCCGGCAAAGAGTCCTGTAAGGGACGCCAGTCTCTGTCCGTTGGACGACACTAAGACCACCAGCATGAGACCGAAAGAGATCACCACCTCGGCCAGGAACGCGACCCCGAATCCCTGGGAACCTGGAATTGTGGCCACATAGTTGATGGAGGGATCGGCAAGGTACTGTCCGATGAGCGCCGAGACGAGGAGAACCCCGGTGAGCCCGCCGGCAAACTGCGCGACGACATAGAACACCGTGTCCCAGGGGGCCACCTTGCCGAGCCGGAAAAACGTGAGGGTGACCGAGGGATTCAGATGTGCGCCCGACTGCTTGCCCCACGGTGAGTAGATGATGCCGATCGCGGTCAGTCCCATCGCGATCCCCATGAGGACGCGCCGCAGGAACGGATCGGGGAGGGCCTCGCGGATCGGCGAAGCCGGATATTCCAGAATCGTGGCGCACACGCTGGCTGAAATCATGAAGAGACCCAGGCCAGCCGCTTCCATCAGATATTCAGGCCAATGGTGTTTCAGGGCGCCATGCATGAGTGTCTTACGTTCGCGGGAGTTGGTTTCATTGCCGGGCGCGGGCCGTGCAGGCATGCCGTTCCCGTTTGTTTTTGAGAATCACCGGATCCAGGACGTTCCCGCAGCAGACACACCGTAAGCCGCGGAAGCTGAGATGCCCCGTGTCATCCAGGAGATCGTAAAAGTGGTCGCGTACCATCAATCCACGGCATCGCGTGCAGTTCATGGTGGCTCCCTAATTAATCCGAAACCGGTCCCCGGCTTGGTGTGGTGCCGTCCACTCCCTTCCCCTCGCGATCCGCCGGGCGAGATGATCCACTTCCCGATTGAGCCACCAACACTGCACCGCCAGGCGCACCCGACGCGTCATCCCCTTCCATCTGTTCGCCATCGTGCCCTCCCAACCTCGCTTGCTCAACCACGGAGTCCTATCGAATACTCGATCTGCACGTTTGTCGCGCGGGGGATAAAATCCTTACTCGAAATGCTTCTTGGGTCCGAGCAGCCGAGATTGTGCGAGATCATGTGGATGCCGAAACTGCAGATTTTTTGAGAAGTAGAGGGAGAATGGCAAAACCTTGATACACTTCAATGGAAAGAGGACCGCGTGGCTGAAACGCTAGTGATTGACCGATACCTGACCGGCCTGCTGTCGGAGCGAGGGCTGTCCGCCAACACTCTGGAGGGGTATCGGCGGGACCTCGCCAAGCTACAGGAGTTTCTGCGGACGCAGGGGCGTGTCGATCTGGCCTCCTTGATCCGTGCCGACGTGCCACGGCTGCTGGCGTTTCTCCGCAACCAAGGCTTGGCCGCCGCCTCGGTGGCGCGGTGTCTGGCGGCGTGGCGGGGATTCTACCGCTTTCTGCTCGGCGAGGGACTTACCGATCAGGATCCGTTCCTCAACGTCACCGTTCCCAAGGCGACGCAGCGTCTTCCGAAAGCCTTGGCGTTCTCCGAGGTCCAACGATTACTCGACGCTCCCGCGCAGGGAGTCGCGAAGCGCGGCCGACAACCCGAAGCCTTGCGGGATGACGCGATGATCGAGGTCCTCTACGCGACGGGTCTGCGCGTCTCAGAACTGGTCAAGCTGGATCTCGAGGCGGTCAACCTGGCTGTCGGGTTTCTTCGCGCTACCGGGAAAGGGACCAAGCAACGGGTGGTCCCGCTCGGGACAATGGCCGTCAAGAAGGTGCGCCGGTACCTGGAGGACGGACGCCCGCGCTTGCTCAAGACCCGGACCTCCAACCGGATGTTCGTGACCCGAGCCGGGCGGGGTATGACGCGGCAGGGGTTCTGGAAAATTGTGAAACGGTATGCCAGAGCGGCCGACATCCGACGGTCGATCTCACCCCACATGTTGCGGCACTCCTTTGCCACTCATCTCTTGGAGCACGGGGCGGACCTACGCGTGGTGCAAACGCTGCTCGGCCATGCCGATATTTCAACCACCCAGATTTATACCCATGTCGAGCGGGCGCGGTTAAAACAACTCCACAAACGTCTCCATCCACGAGGGTAACAATGGGGGGCGGTTTGTTGACAGTCAAGCCCGAACTTGCTAATATTCCGGAGCATTTATAATGTGTGAACCGATTTTTGCATGACAGCGGGCGGATAGCTCAGTTGGTCAGAGCGCTGCCCTTACAAGGCAGAGGTCACAGGTTCGACCCCTGTTCCGCCTACCACGTGTTTCATACGACCTTAGTCTTCGGGGCCGTCGTTCAGCCTGGTTTAGGACGCCAGATTGTCAATCTGGAAGTCGCGGGTTCAAATCCCGTCGGCCCCGCCATTTTCTTGTGTCGGTGAGCGGCTGGTCAGTGGTAACCGTGTCGGGAGGGTGAGGAGGGCTTTCTCGTATCATGTTGTTTCGTTCAGGTGTGTTTGACCTGCTGTCCTCACTTGGCGTTGTCGCCAAGATCGTCCTGGTTGTCCTCCTGGTTTTTTCAGTCGTTTCCTGGACATTGATCCTCTATAAGTGGCGGGCTTTCCGTAAACAGGAAGCCGCCGACAGCCGCTTCCTGGAGGCTTTCAGCAAGTACGAGTATCCGCTTGAAGCCACCCGCGAGATCCGTTCGCACGGGGACAGCAGCATAGCGGCGGTGTACGCGGAGGTCACCGGGTGCTACCAGCTCGTGGGGAACGGCGGTGTGGGGGGACCGTTGGTGGGGGAGGATACCGTGGAAGGCGGTGAGAGTGCGCCCACCCAGCAGTACGTGGAACGCGTGATGGGGCATGCGATCCAGAATCAGATCACGCGGACGGAAGCCTACCTGCCGTTTCTTGCGACGACCGGCAATATCACCCCCTTCATCGGGCTCCTGGGGACGGTGCTCGGCATCATTGATGCCTTCCGTGAGATCGGGGCTCAGGGGACGGCCAGTATTGCGGCGGTGGCCCCGGGCGTAGCGGAGGCCCTTGTGGCAACGGCCGCCGGATTGTTCACGGCCATCCCGGCTGTCATCGCGTACAACTACTTTTTGGCCCGGGTTCGTCGGCAGGCGTTCCGAATGGACCGGTTTGCCATTGAACTGACGAACTCGCTTGAGATGCGGGGCATCCGGGAGAGCGCGGGGCGGCCATGATCGAATCCAGGAGGAGACGGTTCATGGCCGAGATCAACGTGATTCCGCTGGTGGACGTGGTGTTGGTCCTGCTCGTGATCTTCATGGTCACGGCGCCGATGCTCTACCGAGGAATGGACATCAATCTCCCCAAGTCCGCAACCAACACGATCAAACCTGAGACCCGGGTGGTCCTGACGGTTGAGCGAGACCGGCGCGTCTACCTGGACAAGGATTTTGTCCCTCCGGTCCAACTCCAGCGGAGGCTGGATGCCCTTCGTCGGAAAAGTCCTGAAGTATCGGTTTTCTTGCGGGCCGATCGGGATGTCCCTTACGGGACGGTAGTCCAGGTCATGGACAGCGTCAAGAAGGCCGGGATTGACAAGCTCGGCATGGTTACTGAACCGATAACCGAGGAACGGGTCAAATAGCAAACGAAGAAACGAGTTCGATGACGGTCGGCATCCCCGATGACATGCGGCGAACGGCGTTTGTCTCGGTGGCGGGACATCTGGTTCTCTTGGCGGCGCTGACTGCCGTCCCGTTGCTCAAAACGCCGTTGCAGGGCACCGCCTCCTACCAGGTCACACTCGTTTCCTCGCTGGCACGGCCTGCCCCAGCGCTCCCTCCAGCCGTTCCGTCGGCGCCGACGCCGATTGAGCGCGAACAAGTGGTGCGGGCTCCGGTCTCAGTTCCAGCGTCGGCTCCCCGGATTCCACCCGAACCCGCCCGCCACGTCACGGCCCCTCGCCCCGCGTCACGCGTCGCAGCCGCTCCGGCCCCTCCGCTTGTTCTCCCGAAAGCCCAGGAGCGTTTGACTGAGTCGTTCAAGGAAAAGATGCAGAAGGTCCTTTTGCCTAAGGAGGTCACGCCCGCCGCTCCTTCATATGCGGCATCCAAGCCGCCGCAGAAAACCCCCGATGTAGCGCCGACCGAACCGCTGGCCGCGCAGCGGGCGCCGATCATGCTTCCTCCTGCTGCCAAACAGGAACCTGTGCTCTCGAAGGGGCCGCCCCAGAGAGAACTGTACCAGATGTTGCAGAAAGCGGACCAGTCCTTCAACACGCCTACGGCAGTCCCTGTCGACAAGACGGCCGTTCCCGCTTCAACTCCGACGGCAACATCCAGGACAAGCGAGGAGATCACCAGAGCGCTGGAGCGGTTGTCAGCGCCTGCCGTGGCGGCGGCCGCCCCAGGGGCGCCCTCGGCGTCCCGCGCCGTCGCGCTGGCGCGGTGCCCGCAAAAGGCGCAGAAATATTGCCCCCTGCTTGAAGCGGCCATCAATCGGGCTTGGAATGCCGACACCAATCCGGGCGTCAGGCAAGCGCTGGAGAGCGCCGGTAACGCGACGGCCACCGTTCGCATCGTCATCCAGCCGAACGGAGAGATTCGCGAGATCCGTATCAGCGCGTCGTCGGGCAACGAGCCATATGACCGGGCGGTGCAGAGCGTTTTGCGTGAACTCAAACGCCTGCCGCCGCTTCCGGAAGAGATGAGGGATGAGCCGTTCGTTGCCGTCACCAGTTTCACGTATGCGAAGAAGCGGGACTCGTAACCCATGAAGCCGATGAGCGCTCTGATGAGTGTGGGCCTACTCATGATGGTGGGGGGTCTCGTGTTGCCGTCCGGGGCGATCGAGGTCTTCATTGACGCGACCCGCAGTGAGGTGAAGAAGATCCCGATTGCGGTCTTCACGTTCACAGACGCCCTTCGATTCAACGGACACAATCCCACGGAGGTCCTGAAGGCCGATCTCCGCCGATCACTCTTGTTTGATGTGGCCGATCTGGGGCGGCTGGGGATCAAGGCCGAGGTCAACTCGCAGCCGGCGGCGGAAGTGATTCGCAAGGCCGGCGAGGCCGGACTGGCGGTCCAGGTGTGGGGAGGCGTCAACCCTCGGGTCCAAGGGGCGGTGCACGAAGCGGTCATGGACGGGACCTTGTTCGACTTCACGCGTGGAGAGGTGGTGGGGACAAAACGCTATGCCGGTTCCCCTGAGATGGTGCGGGCCATGGTCCATCGCCTCGCGGACGAGTTGGTCTTCCACTATACCGGTGAGCAGGGGATCGCCCGCAGCAGGATCGCCTTTGTCTCGGCAAGAGAAGGGGCCAAGGAACTCTTCGTGATGGATTACGACGGCTATCAGCCCCGACAAGTGACGTTCGACGCTTCTTTGAACCTCGCCCCGAGCTGGTCTCCTGACAAGCGGCACCTTGCCTTTACCTCCTATCGAGATGGAGGGGATCCCAAGATTGAGGAGCTAGACTTGACGACGAGCCGAAGACGGACGCTCGTCGCCTTTCCCGGGTTGAACATCACCCCCGAGTGGGCCCCCGGGGGGGAGGAATTAGCGTTTGCCACCACGAAGGACGGGAATGCCGAGATCTACAAGGTGGACAAGGACGGCAGGAGGTTTGAACGGCTGACCGACCACCGCGCTGCGGACCTCGCGCCCACCTGGTCTCCGATCGGACGCGAGCTTGCATTCACGTCGGATCGTGGAGGCACGCCGCAGATCTATGTGATGGGCGCCGACGGAACGAATGTTCGCCGGCTCACCTTCGAGGGGAGTTACAACACGGCCGCCGCGTGGTCGCCGAAGGGGAATTGGATCGCATACGTGTGCCGAGATGATCGGAGCCGGCTCAAAATCTGCCTGATCACCCCCGACGGCCAGCAGTGGCGACGGTTGACCACGGGGCCCGGCAACGACGAATCCCCATCCTGGGCGGCCGACGGTCGGCACGTGGCGTTCAGTTCCACCCGTAACGGGAAACGGGATATCTATATCGTTACCACCGATGGGACTGATCTGGAGAGGCTGACCTCCAACGGGTCGTTCAACGACGATCCTGCCTGGTCGGCCCCGTAACCGCCCGGAGGGGATGAGCAGCGAATGGGTGGGCATTGGAAGCATGCGAAGGGTACCAAGATTAAGAGAGAGGAGAATATTGTCATGATGAGAGAACCGGGAAGGCTCGTGTACTGGGTTGTGGCGGCGGGATTGGTGGGCATACTGGGCATGGGCGGGTGTTCCAAGAAAAATGTCATGGCCACTACGTCGGGGGCCGAGGTGCAGCAGGCGGGTAAGGGAACGAAGGCGGACAGTGGTTCGGGCCGGGGCAGCGATGGTGCGGGGGGGGCCGGCTCCGGAGGCATCGGCGAGACTCGACCGGGGGGCGTCCAACCCGGCGGCGATGCCCAAGCCAAAGCCGACACGGGAGCCGGATCCTCTGGCGGGTCTCTGAGGCCCGACGGAAACGGACCTCTGAAAGGTTTCGGGAAGACTCCCTCCGAAGAGTCCGTGCAGGCGCCCCCCACGATGGTGGCGAAGGTGGACCAGGCGGAAATTGACGCCCGCAGGGCCCGCGAGGCCGCGAAACGAGAGTTGAAAGACATCTATTTCGCGTTTGATAGGTGGGCGCTCTCCAGCGAGGGCAAGAAGAACCTGGCCGAGAGCGCCGACTTCCTGAAGCAGAACCCATCCACCAAACTCCTCATTGAAGGCCACTGCGATGAGCGGGGGAGCCGCGAATACAATTTGGTGCTGGGGGAGAAGCGGGCGAAGGAAGTCCGCCGTTACCTGGCGGACCTGGGGATCAAGAACCTGGTAAGCATCAATAGTTTCGGGAAGGAGCGTCCGGTGTGTGCCGAGCACGACGAGTCGTGCTATTGGAAGAATCGCCGCGCGCACTTGGCCGTCGAGACGGGACCATGAGCTGGAAACCGGCAAGGTCTGGTCTGTGCCTTCTCTCGCTGGGGATGGTAGTGCTGTCGGCCTGCGCGACGGAGGGGCAGCTCCGCACCACGTCCAAGGATCTCGAGATCAAGACCGAAGCGGTCCGGTCGGATCTTGAAAGCAAGCAGGCCGATCTGAAGCGGGAGTTGAAGGAGACGCGCCAGCTCGCCGCCGAGTTGCAGAGCCATCTCCGTGAGATCAAGGATCAGGACCTATCCGGCTTGCAGGGACGGTTGGAGCAGGATCGTCAGGACCTCAAGAGATTGCAGGGACGGTTGGAAGACCAAGCGGCCCAGGTGTCGGCGCTGCTCGATACCGCGGTTCAGAAGTTGTCCCGGCAACTCGAGAGCACGACCGGCCGCACGAATGAGCGCGCGGCCGAGATCGAACGGACTCTCAAGGTGATCAGCGCCAAACTGTCCGCCCAAGTCGATAAACATGAGGAGTCCTTGAGCAAGCTGGATACTGCGGCGAAGCAAATGGACCTTCAGATCAAGACGCTCTCGGCTCAGGTCACTCAGTTTCAGGGGGGACTCACCGAGTTTTCCAAGGTCCTGCATGCCCTGACGGATAAGTCCGCCGACATGGACCGGCGGGTGACCGAACTGGCCGGCAGGTCTGAGGGGCAGGGGAAGGCTGTGATAACCCAACTCAACGAGGTCACGCGGACCGTCGGGGTGCTGACCAAGTCGTTTGAGTCGGTGCAGGCCAAGACGGGGGAGTTGAGCGCACGGGTGGCTGGCATGGAACATCAGGGCCCCCGGGTTGAGGCGTTCGCCAAAACGCTCGACGCCGTTGTGGTCACGATGAATGACACGACGCGAGCGGTAAGCGATCTGAAGCAGGTCATAGAGGCGTCCGTCGGGAAGCTTGCGGCGCGGGTCGACGAGCAAGGAGAAATCCTGAACCAGGTCGTTCAACGGATCCAGGCCGGCTCCGGGGCCGCGAACGGACGGACCCCGTCGGCAAACCTGCCAACCCACCCGCCGGCGCCTGCTCCAGGGGCCAAGCCCGTGCCGGACGCAGGGATTCCCGACAAAGAGGCGTATGATCGGGCCTACCTCGAATTCACGCTGACACGATACGAATCCGCGGTGGCTTCCTTCCGTGATTTCCTGCTCCGATACCCCGATTCGTCTCTGGTTCCCAATGCCCACTTCTGGATCGCCGAGTGTTATTTCCGAACCCACGACTACGCGCGCGGGATCGAATCGTACGAGCAGGTCGTCGAGCGCTATCCGAAGAGCGGGAAGGCCTCCGCCGCCCTCTACCGCAAGGCGTTGGCCTTGTTGGAGCTAAAAGACAAGGCTGCCGCCAAGACCGCTCTCCGCCAATTGATCGCGGACTACCCGAAGTCGGACGAGTCCGCACGGGCGCGGGACAAGCTGGCCTCCCTTCGATGAGACGGGCCGCGCTCTTGGCGCTCGGGCTGAGTCTGCTGCCCGGCTGTGTTCCGACGGCGGACTTCACGGCCCTCCGCGTTGAGGTGCGCCAGATGCAGGCCGAAAACCGGAAACTGCGGGAGACCGCAGCGGAGCTCCGCAAGCGCCTGGATGAGCAGGAACGAACCCTCAAACCGGCCGAGGCGGCAAAGAGGCTGGACGCGCTGGATCAAAAACTCGGAGACCTCAAACGACAAGGGGATGAGACCTCACGCCAGGTGGAGGGTCTGGCCGCCCGCCTTGAGGAAACCGAGGCCAAGTCCCACGCCAGGGGTCAGGGCCGGGACACCAAGGCTGACCCTTCGGCCGACAAGCCGGCCAAAGGGGACGGCCTTGAGGCCTCGACCGTGCTCACCCCGACGGCCGCCTATAATCTCGCCTACAACGATTACCTGAAAGGCAACTACGACCTGGCCGTGGCCGGGTTTGAGAACTTTCTCCGCCAATTCCCCGCCACCAGCCTGACGGCTCACGCCCAGTATTGGATCGGCGAGGCCTACTACAACAAGAAAGAGTATCGGTCGGCGATCGAGGCTTACGAGCGGGTGCTCGCCGATCATCCGAAGAGCGACCGGGTCGCCGCCGCGTTGTATAAATCGGGCATCGCGTATGCCGCGCTGGCGGATACCGCCAAGGCCCGCGGTCTGTTCAAGCGTATCCTCGAGGAACATCCGCAGTCGAACGAAGCCACGCTGGCCAGGCAGAGGCTGGCCGATCTCCGATGATTCCGAAGATCGCCGTCCTCCCCGTGGAAGTCGCCAACCGGATTGCGGCCGGCGAAGTCGTCGAGCGGCCGGCGTCCGTCGTGAAGGAGTTGGTGGAAAACGCCATTGACGCCGGGTGCGGTCGCGTGTCGGTCGAGGTGGAGGAGGCAGGTCGGCGGCTCATTCGAGTGACCGACGACGGGGAGGGAATGACGCCGGCTGAGGCCGGCCTCGCGTTCCTTCGGCATGCGACCAGCAAGATTCGCGACGAAGGCGATCTCTACGCCATCCGGACGCTGGGCTTCCGCGGCGAGGCCCTCCCCAGCATCGCGGCCGTTTCCAGGGTTCGCCTCGTGACCGTCCCGGCCGGTGCGTCGTGGGGGACGGAGATTCGGCTCGAGGGCGGCTCGCTCAAGGACGAACGGGAGGCGGCGGCTGCTCGCGGTACCATGGTGGAAGTCACCGACCTCTTTTACAACACCCCGGCCCGCAAGAAGTTCCTCAAGAGCCCGGCAACCGAGTTGGGGCATATCTGTCAAGTGGTGCAACGGCAGGCGCTGGCGTTTCCGGCGATCCACTTTCGGCTCCTGCACAATGACGTTTCGATGGCGGACTATCCCGCGGTGCGATCGCTGGGCGAACGAATCCAACAGGTGTACGGGGCGGGGCTTGTGGATGTCTCCCACGGCGTGGCGGCCGAGGCCGGCGGCCTTCGTCTCGAAGGGCTTTGCTGCCGCCCCTTGGAGGCGACCCTGGTCCGGACTCCCCAGGACATTTTTGTGAACCGCCGGTGGGTGAAGAGCCCATCCATCGCGCATGCCGTCTATGAAGGCTATGGAACATATCTGGCGAAGGGACGCCATCCCCGGTTCGTCCTTGCACTGTCGGTAGACCCCCAGCATCTGGATGTGAACGTGCATCCGACCAAGCGAGAAGTTCGCTTCTCGGACCAGGAGCGCGTACACGAGCTGGTCCGGACCCACATCAGGGACCTGGTCGGTCCCGATCCCGTTCACGCCCCTTACCCGGTCGTTTCCTCGCCGCCTTCCGGTGCGACTCTCGTCGAGTCCCGTTCGGGCCGTGCGTATTCGCTCCCGTCTGCCGGTATCGTGACCGATCCGAGACCGTTCATGGACCGAACCGCGGAGGCGGTCCAAGCCTATCTCCCCTCGGTGGGCCAGGAGATCAGGCCGATGGGTCAGATCGCCGATCGCTATGTCCTCGCCCAGGTCGGAGAGGAGTTGCAGATCGTGGATCAGCATACGGCCCACGAGCGTGTCCTGTTCGAGCGCCTGTGCGCGCAGTTCGAGGCGGGGCCGATCCCGTCGCAGCAATCCCTGCTCGCCCAAACGGTGGAACTCTCCGCAGACGCCGCTGTGTTGGTGCGATCTCACCTCGCGGATTTGGAGCGCCTCGGGTTCGAGGTTGAGGAATTCGGTCACGGCGCTTTTCTCATCCGCGCCTTGCCGGCCCTCGCGGGAACAGCAGATCCGGAGTCCCTCCTGAAGGCTCTCGTGGAGGAGTGGGAGGACCGGGACTCGACACCCTCGATCACGGAGCGGTACCATACCGTTCTGGCCTCCCTGGCCTGCCATAGTGCCGTGCGGTCGGGACGAAACTTGCACCTGCAGGAGATGCGGCGGCTTCTGGAGGAGTGGCGCGACGCCGGGTTCCCCGCCACCTGTCCCCATGGGCGCCGGATAGCAATGAGGCTGACGATCGAGGAACTCGACCGCATCTTCGGCAGACAAGGATGGACAAAATGACGGGGGATGGATTGCCGGTGGTCTTTCTTGTCGGACCCACGGCGGTCGGCAAGAGCCGGGTGGCGATTCCCGTGGCGCAAGCCCTCAGGACCGACATCCTGACGGCCGATTCCACCCAGGTGTACCGCGGCATGGATATCGGGACGGACAAGCCGCGGCTTGAGGAACGCGGGGGCGTGCCCCACCGACTGATCGATCTCGTCGAGCCGGATGAGCCGTTCAACGCCGGGTTGTATCGCCGGGCGGCGCTTCAGGAGATCGCACGGCTTCATGCGGAGGGGCGTGTGCCGCTTGTGGTGGGGGGAACGGGTCTGTATGTTCGGGCACTGGCGTATGGGCTGTGGGAGGGACCGCCGGCCGATTGGGGGCTGCGCCGGCAGTTGCTGGAAGATGCGGCCGTTCGCGACATGGACTATCTCTGGCGGCGTTTGGCCGAGATGGACCCCGTGCTTGCGGCCACCCTGAATCCCCGCGATCGCAACAAGATCGTGCGCGCGCTCGAGGTTGCCGTGCGGACCGGCGTTCCGCTTTCGGAGTGGCATCGCCGCCATGGGTTTCAGGAGCGTCCGTTTCCCACCGTCATGGTCGGCTTGTCGATGGACCGTGCCGCGCTCTACCGGCGGATCAACGCCCGTGTTCTGACGGAAATCGAAGCGGGGCTCGTGGAGGAGACACGGGGGCTGCTGGCCCGGGGATACGATGAGATGCTGGGCTCCATGAAGGCGCTCGGCTACCGGCAGATGACCGGCTATCTCAAGGGTCGGTATGGATGGGAGGAGGCGGTCCGGAGCCTGCAGCGGGACACCCGGCACTTTGCCAAACGGCAGCTGACGTGGTTCCGCAGCGATCCTGCCGTGAAGTGGCTGACGGTGGAGGAGGGCGAATCGGTGGCGCAGGTCGCACGACGCGTGTTGAACCACCTCGAGCAGGTCGGGATCGCCGTCAAGGCGCAGGCGGCATGATGAAGGCGACGCAGAGGGGTTCGACCCAAGCGTCCGTCGGCGTGTTGGGCGGAAGCGGGCTGTATGAGATGGAGGGCCTGGCCCGCGTCAAAGAAGTTCGCGTGACGACCCCCTTCGGCCCGCCTTCCGACGTTGTCGTGTTGGGCGATCTTAAGGGCGTGCGCGTGGCGTTTTTAGCCCGCCATGGACGCGGGCATCGCCTCTCGCCGTCCGAGATCAATTACCGCGCCAACATCTACGCGCTCAAAAAGCTCGGCGTCGAACGAATCATCTCGGTCAGCGCGGTGGGGAGCATGAAAGAGGCTCTCCAGCCTGGCCATGTGGTCATTCCCGATCAATTCTTCGACATGACAAGGAGACGGATCGGGACGTTTTTTGAGGGAGGGGTCGTCGCTCATGTTGCCCTGGCGGATCCCGTCTGCCCGGAGGTCTCGGGTCATCTCGCCGAGGCGGCCCGCAAGAGCGGAGGAACCGTGCACGAGGGCGGGGTCTATCTCTGCATTGAGGGCCCGCAATTTTCGACTCGTGGCGAATCCCTCGTGTATCGGCAATGGGGCGTCGACGTGATCGGCATGACGAATCTGCCGGAAGCGAAGCTCGCCCGCGAGGCGGAGATCTGCTATGCCACCATGGCGCTCGTCACCGATTATGATTGCTGGCATATGGGCCATGAGGCGGTGACGGTGGAGGCCGTCATCGAGACATTGCATCGGAATGTGGCTCTGTCCCGGCAGGTCGTTCGCACGGTCGTTCCCGCCCTGACGGGTCGGCGCGGGTGCGCCTGCGTGACGGCTCTCCAATCCGCAGTCATTACGTCCCAGGTCTCTTCGGCGGCTCGGAAGCGATTGCAGCTCCTTCTCGGAAGATCGTCGGGTAAGACGAAGGTGTAATGCCTTTGCCCCGCTGCTGAGGATCGAGTATGCACGGGAGGAGATGAGATTGCTGAAGCTCGTGGTCGTCGGTTCGGTGGCTCTGGATACCGTGAAGACTCCGTTCGGCGAAGCGACCGAGGTCCTGGGCGGTTCGGCGGCTTTCTTCGCAACTGCCGCGAGCTATTTTACCGAAGTGAGTTTGATTGCCGTAGTCGGGGAGGATTTCCCGGACGCCCACGTCGCGTTTCTACGGCGGCGCGGGATCGATCTGGCGGGATTGGAACGACGGCCGGGGAGGACCTTCCGCTGGCATGGGGAATACTCGTACCAGCTCAATGAGGCCACGACGCTTGCAACCCAACTGAACGTCTTTGAAACCTTTCGGCCTGAGATCTCGGAAAAGTACCGTTCGCCCGATCTGTTGTTCCTGGCCAATATTGATCCGGACCTGCAACACGGCGTGCTTAGGCAGGTGAAGCGTCCGAGGTTGGTGGCCTGCGACACGATGAACTTCTGGATCGAAGGCAAACGGCCCGCGCTGATCCGGCTCCTGCAAGACGTGGACGTGCTGATCATCAACGACGGCGAGGCCCGCGCGTTGGGAGGAGATCCGAACCTCGTGAAGGTGGCCCGCACGATTCAGGCGGTGGGTCCGGCGACGCTCATCGTCAAACGCGGGGAGTACGGAGTCCTCATGTTCAGCCGCGATCGTGTGTTTGCCGCGCCGGCGTTTCCCTTGGAGCAGATTCAGGACCCGACGGGCGCCGGCGATTGCTTCGCGGGCGGGTTCATGGGGTACCTGGCCAGCACGGGGAACCTCGGGGAGGAAGCCCTCCGGCGGGCCGTGGTGTGCGGGAGCGTGATGGCGTCGTTCGCCGTGGAGGCGTTCAGTCTTGACCGGCTACGGGGGTTGGACTACAAAGAGATCGAGACGCGGTTCAAAGAATTCAAGCGACTGACGTTCTTCGAGGACGTTTAGAGGACCCGGAGGAGGAGTTCATGGAGGAACGAGGGCATAGCAGAGTCGGGGGGGGCTGGATGGGGGTCGTGCTGGGCGCCGTGGCCGTCAGCTTCCTAGCCGGATGTGTCAGCCAGGAAACCATCAAAAAGCGGGTCAAGGAAGCGGAAGGCCATTACCAGCAGGGTCTCTCCGTCATCGAAACCGACCAGCAACGTGCGTTCGTCGCGTTTCAGAAGGCGGTCCAGCTCAACCCGGCCTACTACGACGCGCGTTACGCCCTTGGCCATATCTACTTTCAGCGCAAGGAATATGGCGAGGCCGAGCGGGAATTCCGCGCCTGCGTCGAGCTCGACCCCAACAACGGGGAGGCCCTCAACTACCTCGGACGGACGCTGATCCAACTCTCCCGCCTGCCGGAGGCTATTGAGATCCTGAGGAATGCATCGGCCATGGTCCTGTATGCCACGCCGGATATCGCCTATATGAATCTGGGGGAGGCGCTTCAACTGCAGGGGGATGTTCCTGGCGCCGTCCGTGCTTACCAGGCTGCGCTGAAGATCGATCCTCCGAATGTGCCGCGGGCCCTCGTCTATCTCAACTTGGGGCGCCTCTACATGAGGCAGGGCGAGGATGGCAAAGCCCGTGAGGCCCTGGCTCAGGTCAAGACGCTGGACCCTAATGGAGAAGCCGGCGCAGAGGCCAAGAAGCTGATGGAGCGGCTTCGGTAGCTCTGACACGCGCAGTATGTCGGACTCACTCGGGGAATATTTCCAACGGGCCCGCGAGGCCAAGGGACTGACCTTGGAGGAAGCGGCGTCGAAGACCCGCATTCTTCCCCATTACCTGAAAGCGGTCGAGGACAACAATTACGCCCGGCTTCCCGACGAAGTCTTCGCCAAAGGGTTCGTGCGCTCCTATGCTCGCACCTTGGGGTTGGACGAAGTCACGGTCATCAAGAAATTCGACGAGTCCGGCGGACAGTTCTACGCCAAGCGGGCCGAGCGCGAGTCCCTCAAGCTGAAATTGCAGGAAGAGGAACGCCGCAGGAAAGTCAATCGCAACATCGTGACCGGCGTGGTCGGCGTAGCGCTGGTGATCCTGCTCGTGCTGGTCGGGCAGGAACGGGAGGGGCCTGATCCTTTGCCTGGCCTCGAGTCGGCCGTGCGTGAACCTCTTCAGCCGACGATTGCCGTGCCTTCCCGATCGGCACCGGGCCCGTCGCCGCCGGGAGAGCCGGCGGAGACGGCAGGCGCGAGAGCCCCGGCCGCGCCGGCGGCAACGGCGCGGAGCACGCCGCCTCCTCCCTTTTCCGCGCCGACGGAGGTGGAACGGAACTTTTCCGGCGCGCTGCCTTTGGAGGGCGTGGTCCCTGATCCCCCCAAACTGGCCTTGGATGTTGAAGCTCTCGAACGGTGCTGGGTTTTGGTGCGGGCCGATCAGGCGCCGGTCCAGGACGTCATGCTGAATCCGGGAGAGCGGGTCCGTTGGAAGGCCCAGGAGCGATTCGTGCTCACGATCGGCAACGCCGGCGGGGTACGCGTCTATTTCAATGGGAAGCTGCAGGGGTCATACGGGGCCAGCGGCAAGGTCGTAAAGGACCTGGTCTTTACCCGCTGACCTCTATCCGATCGAGTTCCATCCATGCGAGACAGCATCGAGCAGGCCGTGCGGTTCCTCCAGGCGCGGTGCCCTCGAGCCCCTTCCGTGGGCGTGGTGCTGGGATCGGGCTGGGGCCTGCTGGCGGAAGGGCTTGTCGAGGGGACGGACTCCGCGACCGTGATCCCCTATGCCGAGATTCCGGGGTTCCCGCGGTGCTCGGTGGGAGGCCACAACGGCAATGTGGTCATTGGCCGGGGCTGGGGCCCTCTCGCGGCCGTCCTGCAAGGCCGCGTGCACCGCTATGAGGGGTTTTCCTGGCAGGAGGTAACGGTTTCCATCCGAGTGCTGGCGGCTTGGGGCGTGAAGACGTTGGTGGTCACCAACGCCTCCGGGGGGCTCCAAGGGGTCTCGTCGGGCGACCTCGTCCTCATTGCGGATCACATCAATTTGATGGGCGACTCGCCCCTGATCGGCGCGGCATGGCCGGACCGGCGTTTTGTGGACATGGCCGACGCGTACGACGCCGGACTCTTAGGACTGGCCGAAGAAGCGGCCCGAGAAGCCGGCATCCCCGTTCGGCGCGGAACGCTCGCCGCAGTGCCGGGACCGTCTTATGAGACGCCGGCCGAGGCGCAGATGCTGCGGATCCTCGGGGCGCACATGGTGTGCATGTCCACGGTGCCCGAGGTCATTGTGGCCAGGGCTCTGGGGATGCGCGTGCTCGGTCTCTCGCTGGTGACGAACATGGCCGGAACCTTGGAAGCCGGACGGCTCACCCACGACGCGGTCGTGGCGATGGGCGTGCGGATGACCGCCCAGAGCGGACGGCTCCTTCGCGGCATCGTCGGGCGTCTGCATGGATAATGGAACGTTGCTGGCGAAGGCACGCGAGGCCAGGGAGAAGGCCGTCGCGCCGTCGTCCCGATTTCGGGTGGGCGCCGCGCTGCTCTGCGACGACGGCTCGGTCTTTACGGGCTGCAATATCGAAAGCCCCACCTACCTGGGCATCTGTGCGGAGCGGGTCGCCCTCTTCAAGGCGCTGTCGGAAGGGCGGCGGGGATTTCGGACGATCGCGATCGTCTGCGGGGCCAACGGGGGGTGTTCGCCCTGCGGGGCCTGCCGCCAAATCCTCTGGGAGTTCGCGCCGAATCTGGAAGTCGCGCTCGATGACGGGCGCGGTGGGTTCACCCTGCGGCCCATCGCGGACTATTTCCCGGAGCCCTTCGACCGGGGCAAACTGGACCCGGACCGGAACTCGGAACGGTGAGGGCAAGGCGTAATGCGGCGGATCCGTCTATGCTGTAAGCGGTTCATGCCACTCTGAAAGGAGACGCCGTGCGCGCGTTGGTCAAGACGAAAGCAGCTCCCGGGCTGGAACTCTGCGAAGTGCCTCAACCGGCGGCCGGGCCCGGCCAGGTGGTCGTCCGCGTCAAGGCCACGTCCCTCTGCGGAACCGACAACCACATCTACCGCTGGGACGAATGGGCCCAGAGCCGCGTCCATCCTCCACGGATCATCGGCCATGAACTGTGCGGCGAGGTCGTGGAAGCCGCTCCGGATGTCTCAGCGATTTCGGTGGGGGATTTCGTCTCGGCAGAATCCCACATCACGTGTGCCGTGTGCTTTCAGTGTCGGACCGGGAACGCGCATGTCTGCAAGGACTACCGGATCTTGGGTATTGATCAAGACGGCTCCTATGCCGAATACGTGCGGCTTCCCGAGCGCGTCCTCTGGAAGACCTCGCGCGACATTCCCCCGGAACTGGCGTGCCTGCAAGAACCATTGGGCAACTCCGTGCATGCAGCGTTGGTCGAGGACATCACCGGCCAATCGGTGCTGATCACCGGCTGCGGCCCGACCGGCCTCTTTGCGGTGGCGGTGGCCCGGACGGCGGGCGCCGGGACGATCATCGCCTCGGACATCAGCGATTACCGGCTTGGCCTGGCCAAGCAACTGGGGGCCGACCACACGCTCAATCCGACTACCGACGATACCGATCTCATCGGCCGCATGACGAACGGTGAAGGCGTGGACGTGGCCCTGGAGATGTCCGGAAGTCCCACGGCCATCCACAAATGCTTCCGCTACGTCAAGAACGGGGGCCGCGTGACGCTCTTCGGCATCCCGGAGGCTCAAGTCTGCTTCGACATGACGAACGAGATCATTTTTAAAGGCATCCGGGTCTACGGCATCACGGGGCGTCGGCTTTTCCAGACCTGGTACCGGCTGGCCGGACTCTTCAAGGCAGGGCTCAACATCAAGCCCGTCGTGACCCACACGCTGCCGCTGGAGCGCTTCGCCGAAGGGTTCGACTTGGTCGCGAAGGGGCAGTGCGGCAAGGTCATTCTTTTCCCCTGACATGGCGTACGAGAAGGTCCGGCCGCTCATCGAACAACAGCTTGCTGAGATCCGAGCGGCTGGACTGTACAAGGCTGAGCGAGTCTTGTTGGGTCCGCAGGGCGGCAGCATCCGCGTCGCGCAGGGACCGGTCATCAACCTCTGCGCCAACAACTACCTCGGCTTGGCCAACCACCCAGCCATCGTGGACGCTGCGGCGGAGGCGGTGCGTCTCTATGGGTATGGTATGGCCTCGGTGCGGTTCATCTGCGGGACGCAGACCCTTCATAAGGACCTCGAACAAGCGCTCACGGTTTTCCTCGGCACCGAAGACACGATTCTCTATAGTTCGTGCTTCGATGCCAACACCGGCCTCTTCGAGACGTTGCTGGGCGTGGAGGATGCCGTCCTCAGTGACGCGTTGAACCATGCCAGCGTCATTGACGGCATCCGGCTGTGCAAGGCGCAGCGGTATCGGTACGCGCACGGAGATATGGCCGATCTGGAGAAGGGACTGCAGGCGGCGGCCGATCGGCGTCTGCGCCTGATCGCCACGGACGGCGTCTTCTCAATGGATGGAGACTCGGCCCGCCTGGACGAGATCGTCGCCCTGGCCGGGCGCTATAACGCGCTCGTGATGGTGGACGACAGCCACGCGACCGGCTTCATCGGCCGAACCGGTCGAGGAACTCCGGAGCATTTCGGGGTGGCCGACAAGGTTGACCTGATCACGAGCACGCTGGGAAAGGCGTTGGGGGGTGGAACCGGGGGGTACACGTCGGGGCGTCGTGAGCTCATTGAGTTGCTGCGGCAGCGGTCGCGCCCCTACCTGTTCTCGAACGCCGTTCCGCCGATGATCAGCGCCGCGAGTTTGAAGGCTCTGCAGTTGATCGAGCAGGGCGATGACTTGCGCGCGCGTCTTCACGAGAACGCGGCGTTCCTCAGGAAGGAGCTGGAGACGCGGGGGTTCCACGTCAAGCCCGGCCACCATCCGATCATGCCGGTTATGATCGGGGATGCGGCTCTGGCTACGCAGATGGCAGACCGCTTGTTGGAGGAAGGGGTCTACGTGATCGGGTTCAGCTACCCTGTCGTGCCCAAGGGCGAAGCCCGCATCCGCGTGCAGGTCTCTGCGGCCCACACCAAGGATCAGCTTGCCGTGGCGGTGGAGGCCTTCGAGAGAGTCGGACGGGGACTCGGTGTCCTTCCGGCAGGTCCACGATCGGGACCGCCGTAGGCGCGGGCGTTACCGTTCACGCGCCGTCTGGTAGTAGGTGAGTGCTTCCGGAATCCATTCCTCGATCTGTCTGATCCGCGTCTCATTGGCGGGGTGCGTAGAGAGAAACTCCGGGGGTTTCTCGCGCCCCTTCGAGGCGTCCGTCATGCGGATCCAGACATCCCGGGCTGTGTGGGGATCATAGCCCGCCTTGGCCATGTAAATCAGCCCGAGGTGGTCCGCCTCCGACTCGTGGTCACGCGAAAAAGGGAGGAGGATCCCGACCGTCGCCCCGGCGCCCAGCAGCCCTGTCACGAGCTGAGTCGTCCCTGGATCGTTGGCGTTCATGGCCGCCGCGACCGTGGCCACGCCGACCTGGACCAGGAGGTTCTGGCTGACCCGTTCCCCTCCATGTCGCGCGATGGCATGGGCCACTTCATGCCCCATCACCGCCGCGAGTCCGGCCTCGTCCTTCGTGATCGGGAGGATCCCGGTATAGACGGCAACTTTGCCGCCCGGCAGGCAGAAGGCGTTGACCATCTTGTCGTTTTCGACGACCTTGAACTCCCAGTCAAAGTCCGTCCGCCCGGTGGCTGCGGCAATCCGCCGACCGACCCGTTGCACCAGGGCGTTGCGCGCCGGATCCATGGAAATCTTTTCTTTGGCCAAGACCTGCTGATAGGACTGCAACCCCATAGCCCTTTCTTCCGACTCCGGGAGCAGGAGAAGGTGGGAACGCCCGGTGAGCGGCACCGTCTCGCACGCGACGACCGTGACCAGGACTACACCCAGGAGTGCGTAAACCGGAAACCCGCGTGGGCACCCCCCGGACGGTCTTAACAAGGCCTCAAGGATCCTTCTTGCGGAACGGGAGCGGGTCGAGCAGCGGAGGAGATGCGTGTGGGTTGGATCAAGGCGGGCTGAACCCTTTCGTCATATTCGTAGGTCAGGCAGCACTTGAGCCGGCCGCAGAGACCGAGCAGCTTATTGTCGTCAAGGGGGAGCCCTTGCGCCCGGACCATCTTCATGGTGACGGGGTGGAACTCCGTGAGAAAGGAAGCGCAGCAGAGAACGAGGCCGCATAGCCCGACGCCGCCAATGAGCTTGGCCTCGTCACGAGCGCCGATCTGCCGCATCTCGACCAGGGCGTGGAACCGGCGGGTGAGATCTTTAATGAGAACCCGGAAGTCCACTCGCTCGTCGGCCGTGTACGTGAAAATCATTTTCGGCTGGTCGAACACGCACACGACCTCGACCGGTTTCATGGGCATGCGATACGCCTCGATGAGCTCGCGCCAGTAGGCCGTGCCTTCGCGGGCGCGGGCCTCGTGCCGGCCGATGGTCTCGATGTCCTCGGCGTCCGCCTTCCGGAGGATCATCTTCATGTCCCGCATGGGCGGGATGAATGGAGTGACAAAGGCCCTCCCATACACAACGCCGTATGTAATGGCGTGGTCCATCTCGAGAAGGACCCGGTCGCCGTCGCCAAGCGCCACCCCGCCTGTACCCACCTTCTTGATCATGCCCCGGTCGCGGACCTTGATCCCCGCCACGGCAATCATCTGGGCGTCCATAAAAATAGTTTGGCCGGAATACCGCAACAAGTCAAGACTGGGATTGTCATCCCTAGCCCTCTTCCCACAGCTCTCGCGGAGACGTATGGAGCTTTCTTCCGCGGACACCTTTGAGCCGGACGACTGTGTGGCGTTGATATAGAAATGTATAAATTTGGAAAATATTGATATAAATATTATATTATTGACAGATTAATTATTCTATTTGTATCATTCATACGTATTGGGAGAGGTTGCAACACCTGATCGCGAGGGGGAAACGATGCAACGATGGGTAGCTAGCTTGGTGGCGGGGTTCTTGATCGCGACGGTGGGAGTGGCATCGGCCGATGACCGACGGATTCTCGACCTGCTGCTCAAAAAAGGGATCATCACGCGGGCAGAATATGAGGACGTGCTGAAAGAGGCAGCGGAAGATCCGTCTATGGAGTCAAAGCCGGCGGCTCCTGCTGACTCACCACCTGCGGCTGACGCGCCACCGCCACCGCCGGTTGGCTCTTACAAGGATCTCGAGCGCGTTCCTGGAGGCATCGAGAACCTGAGAAAGAACGACTACCGGAACGTCTTCACGACGTTAGACAGCGTGCTGAAGCACAATGAGCGGCTCAGCATTGGGCTCGTGGCACTGAAGGCGCAGTACAACGCTGATTCCACGGATCGGAAACCGTCCAGCTCGACGGCTGATACGGCGAACAACCAAGGGACCTTGCGGGATGAGAACGGCTTTCGCATCCGCGCGGCTGAAATTTACGTCACCGGGCGGCTGACTCCCTGGTCCACCTATTACATGGAGGCGGACTTTGCGAAACAAAATGAGATCGTGCTGAATAGCATGCTGTTGGACTTTTACTCGAAAGACATGCCGAATCTGATGAGACTCTTCCCTTATGTGAGCAAACTCCGAGTCGGGCAATTCCGGCCACCATTTGGAATCGAACAAGGCACGACTCAGGGGCTCCTCGATTTCGTGAACCGCGCCTACTACACGGACCTCCGTACCACGAGTGTGAGCGCGCGGCCGGGCGATCCTGGGCTTAATCCCTTCGGGAAGGACAATGGTTCCGGGTTCGCCCAGCAGTTCGATATTGGGGTGGAACTGACTGGCAAGGTGCCGCAACTGCCGTGGGAGCCTGAATTACAATGGGCGGTCGTCAACGGTGCGGGCCGGAACTTCAACGACAACAACGCGGACAAGGATTTCACCGGGCGATTGATCCTGACGCCAACCGAGGGGATGAAACTGTATTTTGCCGGCTATACGGGGACCTCGTTCTTCACAGCGCCGAACACCGGCACGAGCATCTTGCCCCTCAATACCGACGTTCGTAAAACCCGGCAGGGGGTCATGTACTCTTACATTCCGCCGGGGCTCCCGGAACTGAAGCTCCAAGGCGAGTACATCGAAGGCGCGGACAACGGCTTCCGCCGCCGGACGTGGTACCAGTACGTGCTCTATCGGCCGTTCTCCTGGATGCCCGGGTTCGAACCGGCGTATCGCTACGAGGAATTCACGGTTGATACGAACCGTCCGAACAGCACGCTCTCACGGCACACGCTGGGCTTCAATTACTACCTTCATGCGAATGTGAAGTTCACACTGAACTACGAGATCCGGCACGACGAGAATGAAGGCAACCCCTTCGTCACGCCTGGGGGTGGCGTTGCCAATGCGAACAACCGGAATTTGCTCACCACGCAGTTCCAGTTCCGGTACTAGATGTCTCCTCCCCTTTGTCAGGGGAGGTGGGGAGGGGGTAGAGCCCATGCGACCGATTACAAGAAGGATTCCGCGACAAGAGGAAGCAGTGACGGCTGATGCTACCTCCCCTTGCCCCTCCTTACAAAGGAGGGGAATCGTTGGAGGCATGTTCGCTCGGGTATTTGTTGCCGCAGCGCTCGTGGGGTTCCTTGCAGGAGTATGCGCCGCACCGGCTCGGGCCGGCGAAATCACGGTCGCCGCGGCGGCGGATTTGAACTTCGCGTTCAAGGAGATCGTCGAGGACTTCGAGAAGAAGACAGGGAACATGGTCAAACTGTCCCTGGGCTCGTCGGGGAACTTCTTTGCCCAGATCTCCAACGGAGCCCCGTTCGACCTGTATTTTTCGGCGGACATCGCCTATCCGAAGAAACTGGAAGAAGCCGGTCTGGCGGAGCCGGGGACGCTGTACATGTACGCCGTCGGTCGGATCGTGATCTGGGTACCCAAGGGCTCTCCGATTGACGTGAGATCGCTGGGGGGCAAGGCCTTGCAGCACTCGTCGGTCAAAAAGATCGCGATCGCAAACCCCAAGCATGCGCCCTACGGGCGAGCGGCTGTCGCCGCCATGGAGCACTATAAGGTCTACGATGCCGTAAAAGACAAACTGGTGCTGGGGGAGAACATCTCGCAGGCGGCGCAGTTCGTGCAGACCGGCGGCGCGGATATCGGGATTATCGCTTTGTCCATGGCCGTCGCGCCGGCCATGAGGGAGACCGGGATGTATTGGGAGGTTCCGCTGGGCGCGTATCCCCGGCTCGAGCAGGGAGCGGTGATCTTAAAGGCCGCGAAGGACCTGAAGGCAGCTCGCGCTTTCTTGGACTATGCGAGAGGACCGGAGAGCGCTGGCGTGTTCAAGCGATATGGTTTCTTTCTCTCGGACAACAGCAAGCCATGAAGAGGTAAAAGAATGAGCGCCATGCAGAGAAAACGCCGATTGGTTGTTGTGGGCGGTTCGCAGGACGTCCTGACGGCCCGCGAGGCCGCCAAGTATTTGCGGCTGGCCCTGCCGACGTTCTACCGCTACATGTGGGAAGGAAAGATCCCCAGCTCGAAAATCGGCGGGCGGTACCGGTTCAAGAAGTCCCTGCTCGACCGGTGGCTGGGCAAGAAGGCGGAGGGTGAGGACGTCAGCGGGCGCAATAAGTTCGTCGGGAAGGTGTCGGCCATCAGACGGGATGCGATCCTGGCGCAGGTGAACCTCGACGTGGGCGAGCACAAGATCACGGCCGTGATTACCCGCGACGCGCTGGACGACCTTGGACTCAAGGTCGGTGATACGGCGGTGGCGCTCATGAAGGCTACGGAAGTGATGATCATCAAGGAGAGGTGAAACGTGAACTGGGAACCGATTGTCCTCACGGTAAAACTCGCCGGCCTGACCGCGGTGATCCTCATGGTGGTCGGGATGCCGATCGCGTACTGGCTGACCTATTCCCGCTGGCGCTGGAAGTTTCTTGCGGAATCGGTGGTGGCGCTGCCGTTGGTCCTTCCGCCCACGGTCTTGGGATTCTACGTCTTGGTCGCGATCGGTCCGAAGAGTCCGCTTGGGCAATGGTACCAGGCTGTGGTCGGCTCTCCATTGGTGTTTACGTTCGAAGGACTTGTGTTCGCCTCGGTGCTCTACAGCCTTCCCTTTGCGGTCCAGCCGTTCACCGCGGCCTTTGGAGCGGTGGACCAGAGATTGGTCGAGGCCTCCTGGACGCTCGGCGTCTCTCGGCTCGCGACCTTCTTTCGGGTGACGCTTCCGCTGTCGGTCGCCGGTGTGGTTACCGGCGTTGTCCTGAGCTTCGCGCATACGATGGGAGAATTCGGCGTGGTCCTGATGGTGGGGGGCAATATTCAGGGTGTGACCCGCACGGTGTCCATTGACATCTACGATGAAGTGCAGGCGCTGAACTATGCCGGTGCGGCTCAGACTGCGCTCGTCCTGCTGATTTTTTCGTTTCTCATCCTCTCAGTCGTCTACGCGGTGAACCGGAGACTGTGGGCCGTATGGCCGATGAAATGACGGCCGAGTTCGAGAAGCGGTACGACGGGGGGCCTTCCGTCAGCGTGGCCCTCAGGCTGCCCGTGGAGCGCCCGCACGTGATGGTCCTGTTCGGGCCATCCGGCTCGGGAAAGACGACGGTCTTACGGTGCTTAGCCGGGCTGGAGCGGCCGTCGCGCGGCCGGATCAGCTTTGCGGGAGAAACCTGGTTCGATGCGGAGGCCGTGGTCCACGTGCCCCCGCAGTCTCGATCCATCGGCTATCTCTTTCAGGACTACGCGCTCTTCCCCCACCTCACCGTGGCCCGCAACATCACGTATGCGTTAAAGGGAGCAGGCGGCTCTGAACGCGACGCGCACGTGCAGGGCATGCTCCGGTTATTGCATCTGCAGGGATTGGAGGACCGACGGCCGGCGCAGCTCTCCGGTGGGCAGCAGCAGCGGGTGGCGTTGGCGAGGGTGTTGGCCCGGCGACCCCGGCTCCTCCTGCTCGACGAGCCGCTCTCCGCCTTGGATGCGCCGACCCGCGAACAGGTGTGCGGCGAGCTGCGGGCGTTGCTTGAAAGTCAGGGCATTCCGGCGATCTGCGTCACCCATGATTGGGTCGAAGCTCTGGCGCTCGCGGACGAGGTGGCGGTCATGGCGGGGGGGCGCGTGCTCCAGGTCGGGGCACCGGACGCGGTATTCAGTCGGCCCGCCGATGCGGAGGTGGCGGCCATCGTGGGCGTGGAAACGGTCGTGATGGGGCAGGTGGTCGAGCGCAACGATGACCTGGCGGCGCTGGAAGTGGGCGGCGTGCGGCTCTGGGCCGTCGAGCCGAGCGGGCGAGGCGAGGAGTTCTATCTCTGTATTCGGGCCGAAGACGTGACGCTCGAAATCGGGACGCGACCGACCAGCAGCGCTCGCAATCACCTGGGCGGCCGGGTCACGGACATCCGTCCCGCCGGTCCGGTCTCGCGCGTGACCGTGGAGTGCGGTTTCGCTCTGTCGGCTCTGGTCACTCGCCAGTCGGCGCAGGATCTGGGCCTGGGCCCTGGTGTGCCAGTGACAGCCACCGTCAAGGCCTCCGCAGTCCATCTAATTCCGCGATGATTTTGCAAAGAGATGATTCAATCAGTTTCCCTCGCCCCGCTACCTGACCCGCATTCCCCTCACACTCCACCGCTTGCCGTCAAGGTTCAACATCGCGATCTCACTCGACGCCCAACGGATACGCTCAGCTTGGCAACCCGAAGCTGTTTGCGGCGCTGCTCGGCGTGCCACAGGTCATACTGGGTTTGCTGAT
>CAZITU010000012.1:0-42220 GCA_964542245.1 uncultured Nitrospirales bacterium
TTTGTGCCCGATGAATATCAGGACGAGCCGGCGCGCACCCGTGAGAGCGTGCGCCATCTACTGGACCTGCGCTTCGAGACCCTCTGCCCGGACCACGGAGATCCCATCAGACGGGGCGCCAAAGAGGCGATCGCCCAGGCGCTGGCGCGAGACAAAGCCGAGCCTCGTTCTTGACTTAGGAGATCCTTATGCCCGACGGATGGTCCCTCTTTAAATATGACGGTGACTGGCAGGAAGAGAGATTCTCGGAAGGGCTGCTTTCCGATACCAAGCTTGTGCTTGACCTGGAACGGGACGGCGATACCGTGACGCTGACCGCGGTTTCAACCGACGGCCTCAGGTATAAAGGCGATTACCGCTATCGCGAGGGGAGCAACTCGAACGGCGACGTGCAGTTGGAGCGGTTCAAGGGGCCGACGGGCGACGTCTTTGTGGGCGAGTGGAGAGAGAGCGACAAGGTCCGAGGTGGTTGGATCATCAAGGTCCATGCGTGACATGTCCAGAACAGCCGCCCCGTTCTCTCGACGACAGGCTTTGTTCGCGGTTCTGGGAGCAGCGGGGTATTGGGCCGGTTCGGCGGCGTTGGGGCGGGCGGTCCAAGCGGTCTGCCTGCTCACGCCTCCTCAGACGGAGGGGCCCTTTTATCCGGTGGCCGACCAGCTCGATAAGGACAATGATCTGACGCAGGTACGGGGCAGAACAGGACGGGCCAAAGGACAGGTCATTTTCATCCGCGGCCAGGTTCTGGACGCGCAGTGCCGCCCGATCGAAGGCGCGATGGTGGAGATCTGGCAGGCGTCCGCAAGCGGCCGCTACAACCATCCGGACGATCGGACCAACCCGGCACCGATTGACCCGGACTTTCAAGGTTGGGGAAAGTCCGTCACTGATCAAGAGGGCCGCTACCTGTTTAAAACCATCATGCCGGGACAGTACCCGGGGGGGTTCATGTGGACCAGGCCTTCCCACGTCCACTTCACGATTCATCGGCGGAATTTCTATCCCCTGACGACGCAGATGTATTTCGCCGGCGACCCCTATCTTGAGAAGGACCGGATTTTCAGGGACATTCCTCGCGCGGACCGAAAAAGCGTGATCGTGGAACCGGAGCCGCCCGGTCCAGACTTCGAGCCCGGCTCACGCCTGTGCCGTTTCAACCTGACGCTGCGCACCGCAGAGTAAGGGGGCCGAGGCTTAGGGGGTCTTGTTCACAAATTGGTGCCCACGTGGTGAATAACCCACCCACGTTCCATCGGCCAGTTGCAGCTCCTTGAGTCCGTCTCCGTCGAGATCCTCAAGCGTCAGTTCCGCAAAAGATTCAGAGGAGCCGTGTCCCCTCGATCCGCTTCCCGGAACGGCGCGGATTCTCGGTCGTCCCGCGCCCGGAAGTGTTCCCCGTTCGCTCCACGCCCCGTTGATGAGGGCGCGCACGCGCAGGGGGCCGGTCGGATGTCCCCGCAGATCGAACGGCACCGGGGTGTCCGGGAGCATCTCCACGAGATAGACCAGTTCGCCGCTCGGCAACAGGTCCTTCGACGCGCCCCACACGTAGACATTCAGGCTGCTGAAGAGCGGCGTCCCATCGCGCTCCCGCAGCACCCGCATGTTCCACGTGCCGGGGGATTGCAGATTGCCGGCGATGCACGCTTGCCACGCCCGCTGCTTGTCCGGCGTCCAGGCGGGCGCCAGATAGAGCCGGTATTGCTCCTTGAGGCAGCCACTCAGCGGGGCGTCCTCGCGAAAGTAGTTGAAGATGACGACGTGCTCCCGGTCCATCACGCTGCGTGCGTCCGAGAACGAATGGATACAGCCGTTTTGGTGGTCGGCCGGCCGCGACACCTTGGCGCGAGGGTCCTCCGCGTAAGCGGGATTGATCTCGCTGAACGTGGCGGAGTTGAACCCGTAGAACCGCGACCAACTCAAGGTGCGCGTGCTGGGCTGTCCGGGCGACGACTCCAGCACGGCGACGAACCAGCTCACGTTGCACATGACGTTCTCGAATCCGCCCACCGGCATCCCGCCCACGATCAGCGTCCGCAGTTTGCCGTCGGTTCCCGTGAAGGCGGCATGGGTGCCGTAGCTGCGCCCGGCATGGAACCCCTTGGGCGAGCGCGGCTCGGTGGCGGCCGCCACGTCGTATGCCGTCGTCCCGATTCCCTCGGCCGTCCGGGTGGAGACGGTGTGCACCAGGTCGTGAAAGATGAGCGTGATGTCTTCCCATCCGTCCGCATCGAGGTCTTGAAGGTAGCCGCCGGCTTCTCGAAAGAACCGTTCCTGCGGCGCGGTGCTCACCGCCGTGAAGCCGGTGCCGCACTTCGGGTCCGACGGCCGGTCGGGCTTGTACAGACAGAGATAGCCCCAGACGGCCTGTCCGTAGAACGAGGTGTCGCCGTCGCCGTACGAGGGGGCGAGAAACGGATATTTCTTTCCCACAGGGTTTCGGGGGTAATCGGTGAACGAGTGGCGCTGGCCGGAGGGAGCGACGGCGCGGGCCACGACTTGGCCGGCGCTCACGTCCACGATCGCCAACGCGGGCAGGGACCCCGTGGCGCCGTTCTCGCAGTAGAGGATCGCGACTTCCTCCAAGGGATCGTTGGCGTGGTCCCCGATCACCTCCACACGCCGTCCTTGGACCTGACCGGCGCACCCAGTCTTTCCTGCCGAGAGCAGGACTTCTTTGTCGGCCGTCACCTCCGAGGTGACAATGAGGCACGTCGCATCCGGTGCGGTCGTGCAGGGACGCAGCGCAAGGTTCGTATCATTCTTCCCGTTACCGTTGAGGTCGAAGGCGTAGCGGGGGAGGGGAGCAGCCTCAGGACGGATGTATTGGCAGCCGCCCAGCGCGACCAATCCGCACAACAGGACCAGCACTTTTCGAAACATGGGCGCTCCTTTGCGGTATGATAATATCATGGGCCTTACCCCGCACCTCGACTGGATCCGCGCCCAATTTCCAGCTCTCGCGCAAACAGTGAACGGTCGTCCGGTCATCTTCCTGGACGGGCCCGGCGGCACTCAGGTGCCCCAGCGGGTCATAGACGCGGTCGGGGATTATCTCGCCCGTTCCAATGCCAATACCCATGGCGCCTTCGCCACGAGCCAACGCACCGATGCGATCATCGCCGGGGCGCGCGCGGGCGTGGCCGATTTGTGTGGTTGTGATCCCGATGAGATTGTCTTCGGGCCCAACATGACCACGCTGACCTTCGCGCTCAGCCGCGCGATCGGGCGGGAGCTTCAACCGGGCGACGAGGTCATCGTCACGAGGCTGGACCACGACGCGAACGTCGCCCCGTGGCGTGTCCTGGAGGAGCAAGGCGCCGTCGTGCGCGTCGTGGACATTGACGTCAAGGACTGCACGTTGAATATGGCCGACCTGGCCCGGCAGATCACCGCACGCACCAGGCTGGTGGCCGTCGGCTGGGCGTCCAATGCGGTCGGCACGATCAATGATGTGGCCGAAATCGTGGGACTGGCCCATGCCGCCGGCGCCTTAGTCTTCGTGGACGGAGTTCACTACGCGCCCCACGGGCCTATTGATGTCCGAGCCCTGGACTGCGACTTCCTGGCCTGCTCGCCGTACAAGTTTTTCGCCCCCCACATGGGCGTGCTCTACGGCAAGCGCGCGCACCTCACGCGCCTACGTCCGTATAAGGTCCGTCCGGCATCCGACGCGAGCCCCGACCGCTGGGAGACCGGGACGCACAACCACGAGGGACTGGCGGGCGTCGCGGCGGCAATTGACTACCTGGCCGAACTGGGACGGCGCGTCGAACCAAACGCCGCAAAGCGCCGGTCGGCCTTGCTGGCAGCCATGGCAGCGATCAGGGAATATGAACGAGGCCTAGCCGACCAGCTCATCGGTGGCCTCCTGAAGATCCCAGGGCTCACGTTTTATGGGATTTCGGACCCCGCGCGCTTCGATCAGCGCACGCCGACTGTTGCCGTGCGCCTTGCCGGGTACAGGCCGCGCGAGCTGGCGGGCTACCTGGGCGATCAAGGCATGTTCACCTGGGACGGCAACTACTACGCGCTCAGCCTGACCGAGCGCCTGGGAGTCGAATCCAACGGCGGCATGCTTCGGCTCGGGCTGGTGCATTATAATACCGGTGAGGAAGTCGCGCGCGTGCTGGAGGCGTTGAACAAGCTGAGAGGTGGCTTATGAAGACGCGTCTTTTGCCGACAGCCATGGTGATGTTGTTCAGCCTGAACGGGTGCGCAGCGCCGTCCGCCCGCATCACCGAATACCTCGCCGGATTTCAACCGCTTCAGGCGGAGCCGCAACCGATCGCGCTGCCGCTGGTCGTTGGCCTGATCGTGGCCCTCCCCGAGGACGAACTGGGCAAGCCCACCGCGCCGTCCAAAGACATGCTGGAGAAATTGGCGCAACGCGCGCAAAAGGAACTGCAGGCGCCACCGCATATTACGATCCAGCGGATCTTTCCCTCGATCACGCTTCCGGCGGGAGGCTTGCACGGCCTGGGTCTGGAACGAGTCCGGGCGATCGCCGGAGAGGGCAACCTCACGAAGGTGATCGTGGTGGTGGCCACGTCCCGGTCCGCGCAGAAGCTGCGGTTCTGGCCCATCATGGAGTACCAGCTCTATGTCAGAATGGACGCGGCGCTCGTGGATGTCTCATCGGGTCTGGTGCTGATGACGGAAGTCGGCCTGGATGATTACGTGCTCGCGGACTCTCTGGACTATGTCGGCCGGATCAGCTATCCGCGCCTCTACTACCGCAACTTTACTTTCGGCGGCCCGTTCACCGTTGTGGACGGCGATCCGTCCAAAGCTTTAGGCGAGGCGGCCTTCGGCGGCGCCGCCGATCAACTTGGCATGAAACTCCGGATGCGTCTGAGTCAAGGCACTCTCGGCAGCTAGCCGAGGGTTCAACCCACAGTGAGGGAGGCCACCATGTCCACGTACATTCTTCACCTCAACTGGACGGACCAGGGAATCCGACGAGTGAAGCACTCGCCGGAGCGTCTGGATGCAGCCAAGAAGGCGCTCAAGGCCATGGGGGGCGAACTGAAGGCATTCTACATGACCCAGGGGACCTATGATATCCTCCTTATTCTTACTGTTCCCAACGATGCGATCTTGGCGAAGTTCGTTCTGACGCTCGGCTCGTTGGGCAATGTCCGGACGACTACCGTCAAAGCCTACACAGAAGCCGAGTACCGGAAGATCATCGCAGGGCTTCCTGCACTATAAGCTCAACGGGCGCTCCAGGTAGGGGAGGGCTTGACGCCCTCCCGCTGATAGTCAAGATTTCAAAGTTTCAAGGTCTGACCCCACTGGCACCACACCGCAAGTGTAGTTGGCCGTATTTATACCGCTTTTCCTCAACCTCGGGAGGTCCGGATATCTTTGATCGAGTTCAAATAAGTGCTTGCTCAGTTCCACTGGCTTGGACGGTGCGGTAGTTATTCTTCAACGTTCTGAGCGTCTTAGTTTTCCCAGCACTTTCCATGCTCCGCCGACCATGACGCCAATGATCGAGTACAGCAAGACATTGGCGAGGATAGAGATCACTAAAATCACGATCGTGTTCGGGGCAGGTGCGTTCTGTGTAGCTAGCATCATGAAAGAGGACGGCCATAAGTAGAACCCATAGAGGTTCGAGTACGGGACTGCCTTGTCATTGATGTACAGCTCAATACTCCGCGTAAACATCAATAAAACTGGAATTACCACACCAAAGAGTGCAAACCACTTGATGATGCGCTTCATGGTGCCTGTCTCAACTGCGGCCTTCTGTCATTGTATTGATCTAAGTAATTAATTAAGGCATCAGGCCGAATTAAATCCGGCACGGGAATGCCGCCGGCACGTAAGGCCTCTTGGGTAAAGAGGGCACAATTGCGTCCAGATAGATTATAGTTTCCCGGATTACGGGTGCGGGCCTTAATTGCGTCAAGGAGGGTGTGCCAGGCTTAGTTGAAAATTGACGAAGCGGCTCCGGTGTGGTGCAGTGATCGTTGCTGAGACAACCACCACCCCACACCAAGAGAAAGGAGCCGCTCCGATGAAAAGAGTATTCCGGATTCGCGAACAAGGCAAGGTCAAAGAGGTTGGGCGTCGGACCCTGGCCACTGTGCCGGGGACTGCGAGTATCGAGAGCAAGGTGGCCCTGATTCAAGCCCTCATCCCGTTGGGCCTCCAGGCCGTGGCGGAGGCGCTGGAGGAGGAAGTCGTCGCGCTGGCCGGTGAACGCTATCGTCGAGTCGGCGGGCAGCCCGGCGTCGTCCGGTGGAGTCACCAAAGGGGGGCCGTCTACTTGGCGGACCAGAAACTCCCGATCACGTATCCTCGGCTCCGCAACCTGTCGCAGAACACCGAGGTCCCCTTGGCGACCTATCACCAGTTGCAGACGCCCCGCACGGCTGATAGCGGGCTGTTCCGGAAGATCCTGCTGGGCTTGAGCTGTCGGAATTACGAAGCGTGTGCCGAGGCCGTCCCCGGCGCGTTCGGCCTGCGCCCCTCGACGATCTCCCGGCGCTTCATCCGGGCCAGCGCGCGCCACCTGCGCACACTCAGCGAACGCCGGCTGGAGGGCGAGGAGTTTGTCGCCGTCGTGCTCGACGGCAAGACGTTCGCCCACGATGCGATGGTCATTGCCCTGGGAATCACGCTCCAGGGGCAGAAGAAGATCCTGGGGTTCGTGCAGACCGCGACCGAAAACGAGCGGGTGTGCGCGGCCTTCCTGCGGGAGTTGGTCGCGCGGGGGCTGCGGGTCGAGTCGGGCCTCCTCTGTATCATCGACGGCGCCAAGGGACTCCGGAAGGCGCTCCAGACCGTCTTCGGCACCCGAGCCGTGGTGCAACGCTGCCAGTGGCACAAACGGGGAAACGTGGTCACCTATCTGCCCAAGGCCCAGCAGGCCCCCCTGGCGGCGGAAGCTGCAGGCCGCCTATGAACAGCCCACGTACGAGCAGGCAACGGCCGCGCTTCTGACCCTGCGCAATGAGCTGCGGCTGCTCAATACCTCGGCGGTGGCCAGTCTGGACGAAGGCTTCGAGGAAACCCTCACGCTGCATCGGCTAGGTCTCTTCCAGGCGCTCGGGGTCAGCCTGAAGACCACCAACTGTCTGGAATCGCTCAATGCCCAGCTCGGCCAGGTCACCGACAAGGTCGATCACTGGCGCACGTCGGACCAGAAACACCGCTGGGTCGCCAGCGCGCTGCTGACCATCGAACCGCGCCTGCGGCGGATCAAAGGCTACCGCCACCTGTCGCGGCTCCGCACGGCGCTCCAGGCCGAGATCCGCCGAGCCGAGAACAGGGAGAACACCCAAGTTGCGTAAGGCCACAATCGGGGCCTCTTCGGAATTTCAACTAGGAATGGGATTGACTCCGGGTATAACGCACAGTCACCTACAAGCCATTTGGATCAACGAAATTCACTGGATTGTTGTACGTGTGCACATAGAAGTTCATGCCCTCTTCAAACCCAATGGGATCCTCGCTGAGGAACCGCTGCAGTCTTGGGCTGTAGTATCGCGCGCGGTAGTAGTAGAGGCCCGTGCCATCGTTCTCGCGGCCCGTGTATTGGTATGAACTGGCACTTGCAGCGCCCGCCACGGTGGTGGTGCCGAAGGGTTCATAGGTGTATTCGGTCTGCACGGCACCGGCGGTGTCCGCCAAGGCCACGGTGGAACCCAAAGCATCGGTGAGCAGGGTGCGCGCGCCAGCACTATCGGTGCGGGTGAAGTATTCATCAAGGCCTAACCCGGTTCAACAGATTGGCGGTTACTGTCGCTCCGGAAAGCTCCTGGACAGGATTGAAACCATCATAGAGAAATGACGTGCTGGTGCCGTTCACCGTCTTACTGGTCCGCCGGCCCAGGTCGTCATACTGAAAACTCGCGGTGAGACTGGAGGCCGTGATCCCTGACAGGCGATTGCGGGCGTCCAGGTGTAGGTGGCAGAGCTGACTGCTTGAGGAATCCTGTGCAGACCAGATGAGTCAAAAACCGTCCTGTCCCCTTATAGACCTGACCCGATGCTCGTCCACTTAGAAATAAAATTCCATATCGATGACAAGATCAGACCAATCAATGCATAGAGCAACACGTTTGCCAGAATAGATAACGTCCATACAACAAAATCTCCATACCTAGAACTATCTCCAGGGAGGTTAGTTAACAGTAACCACATAGAGGAAGGCCATAGGTAAAGCCTAAGTAATAGTGCCCGGGGAACCTCCTGGGGATTAAAATATAGCTCAATTCGAACGGCTATGATGAGGATGATAGGAATCACAGCGCCGGCTCCAGCAAAGATCATAACAGTTCGCTTCATCGTCGTTGCCTTACCATATCTGACAACTGATTGATAAACATTCCTGGATCAATCGTATTTGGTGCGTTTATCCCTCCGGCTCTTAAGACATCCGATGCAAACGTGGCGCAGTTACGACCCCAAAGGTTATAGTTGCCTGGGTCTTTGGCAAAGGCATCAATCGCCGCCTGGACGGCCCTGTCTTGTTCGGGAGAAGTCGGTATTGTTATCGTCTTCGTTCCTGGGACTGTGGTATCAGGATACACCGCACCAGGGACATCGAAACCAAAGAAGGCTTCAATCCTGGCGAGTAAATCAACATTCGTTGGATAAAATCCAACCGTTGAAGTTGTGTTGACTCCTACTCCTACATGGGTAGCAAAAGAGGGGTAATAGGTCACGGCGACATAGAGACCAAAAGGATCAATAAAGCCTAGAGGATTATTCAGAACGTAAGCATAGAGGTTGATGTCTCCACCAGCAAAACCAATAGGATCTTTTGATATAAACTTGTTTAAGGTGGGGCTGTAGTATCGCGCGCGGTAGTAGTAGAGGCCCGTGCCATCGTTCTCGCGGCCCGTGTATTGGTATGAACTGGCACTTGCAGCGCCCGCCACGGTGGTGGTGCCGAAGGGTTCATAGGTGTATTCGGTCTGCACGGCACCGGCGGTGTCCGCCAAGGCCACGGTGGAACCCAAAGCATCGGTGAGCAACGCGCGTGTGCCCGCGGCGTCGGTCCGCGTGAAGTACTCATCAATGCCCAACCCCGTGAGCACATTCCCGGTGACCGCCGCGCCTGCCTTCTCTTGCACTGGATTCTGTCCATCATAGACAAAGCTGGTGCTGGTGCCATTGATCGTCTTGGTGGTCCGGCGGCCGAGGCCGTCGTAGGCAAAGCTGGCGGTCAGTCCCGTAGCAGACAGATTGCTTAACCGATTGCGGGTATCCCAGGTGTACGTGGCAGAGCCGAACGGATCAGTCGCAGACGTGAGATTGCCATTCAGATCGTAAGTCAGATTGGTGTTCCCGAAGGTTAGTTGTTGGTTGGCCGCATTGTAGGTGGCGGAGGACACAGGCTGCGGGAGCCCCGTGCGCGCCCAGCTTCCTCCGATCACGGTCCGGTTCCCAACGGCATCATAGCTGTACGTGAGGTTCCCCATCACCGGGACTCCGAGCGTGTAGGTGAGGCCAGTCAGCCGCGAGGCCGCATCATACGTGTACGCGGTCACAATGCCGTTCGGGAGCGTGAAGCTGGTGCGTCGCCCCGCGGCATCATAGCTGATGGCAACCGTCTGGCTCCCCTGCGTGACTTGCGTGAGGCGGCTGGCATTGTCGTAGGTATAGGTCACGGGGAGTTGTCCTTGCACCGTCATGCTAGTCCTTCGGCCAGCGGCGTCATACGTGTAATCCACCGTCCCCTGCGGCGTCACTTCCCGCGTCAGCCGATCCAGGTTGTCAAAGGTCAAGGTGATCGTACCGGAAAGCGAATCCACCACCTGGGTCAGCCGATTCCCGGCATCATAGGTGTAAGTGGTCGTGGACCCACCTGTGAAGGTCGCCTGCGTACGGCGGTTCAGGGCGTCATAACTGAAGGTGGTGATCTGTCCCTTACGGTCCGTGATCTTCGTCAGGTTGCCGTTCCCATCATAGATGTAGCTTTCGGACTTCAACAGGGCATCCTTCCGCGTCGCCAGCCGATCCATCGAATTGTAGGTGTACGTCGTCGTCTGGTTCTTGGCATCCTTGACGGTTAGCAGATTGCCATTGGCATCATAGGTAAAGGAAGTTATACCGCTCAAGGCATCGGTGATCTTCGTCAGTTGATTGAGAGGATCATACTCATACCGAGTGCGCTGACCCAGTGCGTTGGTGAGGCTCAACAGCCGGCCTACACTGTCGGTAAACCGATCCACGCTGTTGCCTAATGGGTCGGAAACGCTGGCCAGATCTCCGACGTCATAGGTGAACCGGGTGGTGTTGCTCAAGGGATCCGTCACGGATACCGGCTGGCCCTGCGTGTTGTACGTTAAGGTGGTGCGATGCCCGAGCGGGTCGGTCGCGGTCGTCAGGTTCCCGAAGCTGTCGTAGGCAAACGACGTCGTATGGCTGAGAGGGTCCGTCACGCTCGCCACCTGGTTAAATGTTGGCTCATACGTCAAGGTCGTCGTCACCGCATCCGGCGTTTGCGCAAGATAGGTCACGCTGGTCACGTTGCCCATCGCATCGTAGGTGTAAGCGGTCTTGCGACCGAGCGCATCAGTGAGAGACAAGACAAGATTGGTCCCCGCCTGCCGCTCATAGGTGAGCGTTTGTTGCTCGGGCTTGCCGAGGGCGTGGGTGTCCGTCAGCGTGTAGCCGTCCGCGTTGAAGGTGACGCGGCGGACGATCCCCCGGGGATCGGTGGCGTCGGTTCGGGTGATCTTGCCCGCTCCACCGATGGTGTATGCAAACAGATAGGTGGTCCCGTCCGCCTGGGTCTGCTTGGTCACGCGGCCGTTCGCGTCATATAGATTCGTGAGGAACTTGATGCGTTTGGGGTCCGTGATGGTCAGGAGCCGATGAGACGCATCATAGCTATAGCTGGTGGCTTTCCCGGTGGGGTCGGTCACTTTGGACAGGCGTCCCTTGTTGTCATAGGTGTAGGCGACCACGCGTCCGGTATGATCCTTTGCTTGCTTGATGCGATTGCTCGTATCGTAGGTGAACTCGATGAAACGGCCGTTGGGCGTCGTGATTTTGGTGAGGTTTTTCGTGGTGGCATCGCGCGTCAGCGTGAGGGCATTGCCATAGCGATCCTGTACCAGGATGATGGCCGCTCCGGCCGGGGACGTGGCCAACTCCGCATCCGGAAACACGTACACCCCGCCGTCCTTGAGAGTCAGATTCCACCCGTTCCCATTCCAGGCAATGCGTGATTTATAGAAGGGTGTGGGGCTTGCCGTATGCTCATACACCGCGTCGGTAAACCCCGTGCCCGGCGATATCCGCGTGTAGTGGATCCGGCTGCCATCCGCTAGAATGATGTCGGCATAGGTATACGGATTCTTGTCGCCGACAATGAACATCTCGTAGGAATGGCTGGCCCCGATGCCGAAGGGCCGCGAGCGCGAATCGTTGGGACGGTAGGTACGTGCCAGGACAATGGGGATAACGTCCGGGACCACGAGGTCGGTCTTCTCCAGGACAAAGAGGCCCGTTCCCAAATCTACAGGGTCTCCACCCTTCGCAGGATTGCCGGGAGCCGGTCCTGACGCCGGCGCGAACGCTGGATTCGCCACCATTGCGCCGGTGAATTCATAAATGGTGACCCCCGGATCAGGCATCACCTGCTTTCGATCCGGCAAGACCACACCCTGTCCATAGATAAACCAGCCTTTTTCTTCCGGGTCATAGTTCCAAAAATCAAACTGGGTGCCCGCTGGTTGGTCAAAGGAATTGGGATAGATGAGCCGCGCCCCTGTTCCCAACTCGTTCTTGAGATAGGCCCCACCCGGCTGAATCGTGAAGTAGGTCGGGACGTTGACTCCTGGAGGGAGCGGGAACGGCGGGCGGTCCACGGGAATCGGCGTGATGCTCACCTGAGTGACGACCTGTCCCTCATGGTCATAGATGACCGTGCCGGCTGGAATGCGAACCTCCAGATAAGGAATATGCGGTGTCGTCACCACCACTTCATCTACAGTGGGGGAGGGAATGGTAATGGTAAACGGTGTATCTGTGCTCGGCATCCAGATCGTGTATGGTAAGACATTCGTCCGACTTTCCTGAACCTCCGCACCAACCTCAAAGATGCCGTAAGTTAGTCCGGGTGTGCCGGCAGTGCGGCCGTCAATCAGCAGTTCCCCATGCCCAGACGGAATAGGTGAGAGCAGGAATCGCCCCGAATCATCAGTCTGTGTTGAGTTGTCCTCGATTCGAAGTGTGACATTGGGAAGCGGCTGACCGCTCAACGTGAGGACCTGACCGGCTAACGCCGTCACCCCCGGGCCGGCTTGTAGGGGCGGAAGGGACTGCCAAGGAGAAGCAGACGGGTTTGTGCTCTGCGAGCCGGAGACTCCCGACGCGAAGACGAAGATCATACTCAGGATGAAGCTAATAGGACTGAACGGTTTCATCCTCTTGCCCATGCCAATCTCCTCACGGACTGGTTACGCTTACATTCATGCTGCCTGTATTGGCTCCGCTTGGATCAATACTGATCGTGTACGTGCCGGCTGTGGGTAAGGTCTGGGTCGCCAAGGTAAAACTGCTGCTCAGCGAAGTCGCTGAGGTGAGCGATGTGCTATCCGGTTTCAATAGGGCCACAGTAACCGCGCCCATGGTATTGCTTGTGATTCGGATGGTGACTTGTTGTCCAGAGGTGCCCTCAAAGGTGAGCATCCCATTCTGTCCGGGTGTGGCTATCGTCACTATGACCGAGGGCCCTCCGATCGTGATGGTGACGGTGATATCCGGCGGGACATCGTAGAGGATCACGGTCGCATTGCCGGTGGTCGTATTCAGTGGATCGACCAGGATGGTGTAGCTCCCGGTGGCAGGTAGGACCTTGGTGTCAATGAATGCCACCCCAAAGAAGCTCGCGGACGCTGATGCCAGGTTTGTGCCATCGGGATTGTAGATGGTCACACTCGTGCCCAGAGAAGCGCTCATGTATAAACTCGCCCGCTGCCCGGCTGTGCCACTGAAAGTCAAGAGGGCGTTCTGACCGGGGATTGTCGTGGTCACCGTGACCGCCGGACCGCCGGCAGTGATCGTGCCGGTGACATCCACCACATTGTAGAGTGTGAGGGTCATGCTGCCGGTATAAGTGCCGACGGGATCAATCAGGATGGTGTAGGTCCCGGTCACGGGAAGTGACTTGGCATCAATAAAACCTCCGCTTGTGCCCACGCCAGCCGAGGCAAAGATCGTGCCGTCAGGGTTGTACATAGAGACAGTACTACTGGAGATCGTCACAGCACTCATCTGCAGGCTTATACGCTGCCCGGCCAAGCCGCTGAACGTGAGTCGGGCATTCTGACCTGGTGTGCTGGTGGTCGCCGTCACGGCCGCCCCACCAGCCGTGATGGTGCCGGTCACATCCACTACGTTGTAAAGTGCGAGGGTCATGCTGCCGGTGTATGTCCCAGCGGGATCAATGAGGATGGTGTAGGTTCCGGTAACGGGAAGCGTCATAGCATCGATGAAGCCTCCGCTCGTGCTCACCGCAGCCGAGCCCGAGATCGTACCGTCGGGATTGTAAATCTTCACACTACTGCTGGAGATCGTCACGGCGCTCATCTGTAAACTTACTCGTTGTCCTGCTGTACCTTCAAAGACGATCAGAGCGATCTTGTTGGCTGTGGTGATGGTGATGTTCTTGGTCTCCCCCACCGCCATCCGGCCGGTAACCTGTACATCCGCTGCAATATAAGGAGAAGCAGGAACAAAGAAATCCCCGCTGCTCACTGCCATACCGGCGGGCGTGGCGACGGAGATCCGACCCGATGTCGCTGCTGAGGGCACGCTGGTTGCTATTGTCGTTAGCGACGCGGAATTGACTACCGAACTCGTGATGTTGAATTTCACTTTGTTATTGGCTGGAACGAGCTCAAAATTAGCTCCGGTAATGCTTACGGCAGTCCCCGCTATTCCGATTGTTGGAGAAAACCCGGTGATGGTCGGCGCGCCGGTCGGGCCCACGGTAAAGTTTGTGCTGCTTGTGGCGGAACCTGCCGGTGTCGTGACGGCGATCGGTCCCGTCGTGGCCGCGGACGGGACACTCGTCACGATCTGTGTTGCGGTGGACGAAGTCACCGTGGCAGCGGTGCCATTGAACTTTACGGTGTTCTGGCTTGCCGCCGTGCTGAACCCCGTACCGTAGATCGTGACTGATGTACCGACCGGTCCGATGGTCGGGGTAAATTGGATGATCGACACCAGAGCCGAGCTTTGGCGTGAGATGGATAGAAGGTTTCCGACCGCATCATAGGTGTAGATGGCGGTATCCGTTGCAGGATCTATGACAGCTTTAAGTCTGCCCAACTGGTCATAGATGTAGCTGATGTCCGACGCTGCGGCTGGGGGTTCCTGAATCTCCAGAGAAAGGCCGGCATTGTACCAAACGAGAGTGAAGATTCCGAAAAACCAGGAGAATAGGAAACCAGACAGCGTGCAAAGTACGGGACGGCGAAGGGAAGCGTGCTTGGAAGCAGCTCTCACAGGAGCCATTGGAGGGTGGCCTTCTGTTTGGAAAGCGGCCAGACTCTAGCCGGTCAAAGAAACCATGTCAATGGCTATGAAACCGGCATGAATGGCGATCTTTTCGGAGGTGGCGGGCGTCCTTGCTCGGCACTGGTCAAGTTTGGAAGCTGAGGTCGTCGATGCGACTACTCCTCGCCGACGATATAAATATCATTGCCCAGCCTCAGCCGTTTCGGGTCAGGGCGCTCGCTGCCACCCAACTTGCCATCTGGCCTCAAATACTGATGAATTATGACAAGCCACTGCCCATCACGAGTACTATAGCGAATAATTTGGGAGCGCGTTCCAGGTGGTTCTCCTTTATTTTCAGGATGTTCCATTGGCTCATTGTAAAAAACCTTCCGTAAGAGAGATGGCCAGCTGCGATAAGGGCGGGGTATTGACTCCGGTTGTACAATGGTGCGTATAGTTTCTGGCGGAACACGGATTACGCTAGTAGAGGGTATATGATGCCGTATTGGGTGCTAGTTGGATTCGTTAAGCAGTACATCGAGGGACTCCTCTCCACTAGGGAGTTTGAGGAGTGGATTATAGGCCACATGCAAGATGTGCTCGATTCGGGCGATCAGCGCGCCATCGAATTGGCGGAGATGACCGATGCTCTGCTGATTGAACGGCAGGAGCGGCTCTTCACAGAGGAAGAATTACGTCCTCGGCTGGCGAGCTTGATCCGCAAACCTTTTACCATCACGGGTACTTCCAGCAGCACAACCTTCCAGCAACACGCCTTCACCCAGACTCATCACTTGCCCATCAGGTGGGTCCCAGAATCGGCTGCGGCAAGTAGATAATCTGCATCGGTATCCTTGTCAGCCTTACCTCGTTGAGGGTGATGTCAAACCACCATAGCCCTGGCATATCGAATGGAAAGCTCACCCTGCCAACAACGTTAGCGCCACGATTTGCAGGGGGCTCCAAGTTCACCGTATAGACGAACGTTGGAAGCCGATCGTTATTGGGCTTGATGGGCTGCACACCTACACGGAAGTTGCCGGGGTTCTCCCCAGTCTTCAGCATCACAACTAAGCAGAAGTCGTAGACAAAGGGGATCATCTGCTCCGGTGATCCTGGCCCTTGGGCAGTATGTGTGATGCGGTCTATTGCTCGGATGAATGAGAGGATTCCGCTCTTTTCCTCAAGGGCCTGTTCGCAAATGAAAGCGGCTTGCAAGTATGGCCCCAGCTCAAATCTACGGCTCAGATCGGTTTCCGGTGCAATCTAATCCTCCTTTTGCGTTCTTAAGATTTTGAATCCGGCAGCCCCGTGATCTCCTCAATGCTCCACGCATGATCTGTGACCCCGGCTTGAATGGCCGGGGTCACCCTCAAGGTTTGGTGAATCCGAGCGAAATTATAGTACATGAAATAAAGGGACAAAGCATGCCTGTGGTTTTCGATCTTCTAATCAAGGGTAAGGTCTTGCAATGCATGGGACCGAGAAAAAAAAGAGAAGTCCCTCTTCCCCCTCTGACCGCCCCGCGGCCCGGCCTGAGAGACGCGATTTCCTGCAACTCCCTAGGATAAGGGAAAGTGGTAAGCTATGAATGGTATGCAGGAGCGATTCAGAATCGTCACGGGCACGTGGCCCGCACTCGTCCTCATGCTGTTGTCGGCGTGCGCGCCACAAGTCATCCCCAAGGAACTGGAAGCTCAGGTCGATCGGAACGTCTCATTTCTTCAGGTCAAGCAAGCGCCCGTAGCATACAAGAATCGAATCATCGTGCTCGGGGGTGAAGTACTGTCGGTCAAGCGCGATCGTGGCAGCATCCGCATTGAGGTCCTGCAATTGCCGCTTGATGGTTCTTTCGAGCCCGCCAGGGACCGCACCAACTCCTTAGGTCGCTTCCTCGGCGTCCAAAAAGAATTTTTGGATCCCGCCATCCTCCCGGCCGGGACGCTCGTCACCATTGTCGGGGAAGTCACGGGGGTCACGACCTTGCCCCTTGATGAGACCGAGTATTCCTACCCGACCCTTGCCGTGAAGCATGTCAAGATCTGGGAGCCCCAATCATCTCGGCGTTCGGGGATCTCGATTGGAATCGGTGGGGGGATTGGCGGAGGGGGAGGCTTTGGCAGTATCGGAGGGGGTATTGGGTTTTGAACAGGCCGGTTGCTGGGCTGAAGCGGGTGGGCGGGCCGTGCTACTTCTTCTTGAAGAGGTTGTCAAACGCGCGCCGAGCGTCGTCAGGGCGCGCAGACCCCGACGAGGTCTCGCGTTCCACCGTGACATGCAGCGAGAAGAACGTGCACTCGTTGCGGGCGCCCTTATTGGAGATGCGCTCCGGCACGGGCTGGGTACACTCAAACCGGTGGCGGGGATCGAAGTGGGCGCACTGCCGGCAGGAATGGAGTTCCGACCTGCACTTGGGACACTGGCCGAGCGAATCGGTCAGAGGCGGGAGTGGCGTGCCGCAGTCCACGCAGCGGGAGACGGTCCGGGTTTGAGGCATCGCAGGCGCGCCCGATCGGGCAGGCTCCGTGGGCTTTCCCGGCCGCTCCTTCTCGTGTTCCCGATAGCCCCGCTGGCGGTATTGTCTGTCTTCCATGGCTGTCACCCCGGGTTTCCGGCTTCAGTCTAGCCCAACGGGTGCCTTCTGTCACCCATGGACCCCCCTTCTTACCCCTTGACAGCCTGTGGCGGCTTCGCTATAGTGCCTGCCAGCTTTCGACTGGGAGGGATGAAGACTCAGGAGAAAGTGGCGGCGTTCAGGCGTCGTCGGACTCTATTCTTTATTTCCCGGAGGAGGTGAATCATATGAAAATGAGAGTTCTTGCCATCGGTGCTTTCGCACTTTTCTCCATCGGATTGGCCGGCGCGGCGATTGCCCAGGAGCGGGCGGTGCTGCAAGACATTGGGGCATCCGGCCGAATCGGGAGCGGGACTGCCGGGTCCCAGGACGTCCAGTGGATGCGCGATCTGCTCGTGAAGCCGGAGACGGTGTACGGCCGCCTCTGGGGTAAAGATATCCCGGGCGGGAAGATCTACGTCGAGACGGGCGGAGGGGCGCTCGTCACGTTGCGGTTGGGCGAGAAGACCAACATGGAGAACGTCAAAGCGGCCGGGATCGGGAACGATGTGGAGGTCCAGGCCTATCGGAAGACGAGGGTCATCGGAACGGGCGCCAATGCGGCCGAAGCGGCCGAGGGTGAGCCTTACGTGATCGAGATCAGCGTCATCCGGGCTGCCGATAACCCCACGAACTTAGTCCCCCAGGCCGGCTACGATCCGGATACGGATCGCGGGATTCGGAGCCGGGATGCCTCCGACATGGGCGGCGTGGGCGGGCAGTGCTTCCAGTGCTATGAGGGCGGAAAGTCGTCCTACGACAAGTAAGGGCGATTCGAATTAACTCGGTGTGTTCACGCGCGTACACATCGGGGGAGGGAGCTTGTGACACGGTCCGGCGGCGGTCGAAAGGCCGCCGCCGGATTGTTTTTTCAGGGCGTGCGTCACGTTGGCGAGGCACCAAGGGGATCCCCAGCATGGCGTTGGATGAAGTGGTGGATCAGCACCTGGACTTGCGCGGCGTTCTGTGCCCGTACAACTTCGTCAAGGCCAAACTGAAGCTGGAGACGATGGAGGGGGGGCAAGTGTTGTCGGTGCTGCTCGACGAAGGGGACCCCATCCGGAACGTCCCACGGAGCATACAGGATGACGGCCATCTGGTGCTCAAAGTGGGGAAGGTGGACGATGCCTATGCCGTCCTGATCAAGAAAGCGCCCGTGCCCTAGCCGTCCTTGGCGCTCCCGTCTTCTTCTCCCACAGGCTCTTCAGCGCGTTCCTTCCGTCGCGGCGTCCCTTCGATCACCAACGTGATCTCACCTTTCGGTGGCCGGGTCTGGACCTGCCTCAGTAATTGATCCAGCGTCCCGCGGTGAAACTCCTCGAACTTTTTGGTCAGTTCGCGGGCAAGCACCGCGCGGCGATTGCCGAGGCCGGCCCGCAGGGCCGTCAGGAGCCGTTCGATGCGATGGGGGCTCTCGAAGAGGATGATCGAGCCGTGTTCCGCCCGGAGGCTCGCGATGCGTTTAGACCGGGCGCCCGGCTTGCGTGGGAGGAACCCTTCGAACCGAAAGGCGTCGCTGGGCAGGCCCGCCGCGGCCAGCGCGGCCAAGACCGCCGAGGGTCCCGGCACGGGCACAACCCGGATCCCGGCCTCGATAGTCCGAGTGATCAGGTAGTATCCGGGATCGGAAACGACCGGGGTGCCCGCGTCGGACACGAGGGCCACGTCCGTTCCCGACTGAAGCCGCTCCAGCAAGACGGCCGCCTTGTCTTCCTTGTTGAAGTCGTGGTAGCTCGTGAGCGGGGTCTCGATGCCGAACTGCGCGCAGATCTGTTTCGTGTGCCGCGTATCCTCGGCGGCGATGATCCCGACCGTCTTCAAAATCCGCACCGCGCGGAGCGTGATGTCCTCCAGATTCCCGATGGGCGTACTGACGATATAGAGCGTCCCGGCAGCCATACGACCTCCGTGGGGCGCATACTAGCGCAATTCTGCGGTGTCCTCAAAGCGGCGGGGATTCTATGCTAAGATGACCCCCCGCGGACGATGGCAAATTCGATGGACGGCGTGCTCTTAAAAGAACGAGTGGCTCTGGTCACCGGCGGTGGGACCGGGATCGGGTTGGCGATCGCGCAGGCGTTTCTTCGAGAAGGGGCGCGGGTCGCGATCGGCTCCCGAGACCCGGCGCATGTGAAAGCCGGGTCCGATGCCGCGCGGGCTGAGGGGCACGAGGTGATGGCCTTCGGGCTGGATGTGACGGATCAGGCGTCGGTGCGGGCGGCCGTTGAGGCCGTAGTCGGGCGCTATGGGCGGATTGATATTCTGGTGAACAATGCGGGACAGTCCGGTCGGACCCCAATGGACGGCGGCGACGACCGCCTCTGGAACGCCATTCTTGCGACGAACTTGACGGGAGCCTATCTGTGTTCCAAGCACGTCCTGCGGGTGATGAAGGATGGGGAACACGGACGGATCATCAATCTCTCGTCGGTGTTGGGGCGGTTCGGAGTTCCAGGCTACACGGCCTATTGCGCCACCAAGCACGGAATCATTGGATTCACAAAGGCCCTTGCGCTCGAAGTCGCCGGCCGCGGCATCACGGTCAACGCGATCTGTCCGACGTGGGTGGATACCGCCATGACCCGGCAGGGGATCGAAGACACGGCCGCCACCATCGGGATCTCCCCCGATGAATTCCGCAGACAGGCCGTCCAAGCGATCCCGATTCACCGCATGGTGGAGGCGTCCGAAGTCGGGGCCCTGGCGGTCTACCTGGCCTCACCGGCGGCCGACGGCATCACCGGCCAGGCCCTGAACATCTGCGGTGGCGCAACGGCAGGGGCGGGAGGATAGGGCACGGCCGAGTGCCGCGCAAACGTTCGAGAGTGTGGACGTGTTACTTGACTCCCTTTCCTCCGTGTCTCTATAATCCTTTTCTTTAAAGACTTCGTGTCGGTGAATGGAAATTCGCTGGAATTCAGCGGGGATGCGAGGCCATGAACGTTCTGTTCTTCGAGGTGACGCTCCTCCTGTATTTTCTGGGAACGATCCTGTTCCTCATCCAGCTTGCTGGCCGTTGGGAACAGGTCTCCCAGTCCTCGTTCGCGATAGCCGGGATCGGCTTCTTCTTCCACACGCTGGCGCTCGTTTCCCGGATGATTGAGGCGGGGCATATCCCCTTGACCTCGATGCACGAAGCGCTGTCGTTCTTCTCTTGGGCGCTGGTCTTGGTGTTCTTGGTCGTCGAATTGCGGTATCGGATTCATATTCTCGGCTCGTTCATCCTCCCGCTGGCCTTCATTTCTCTGATCTCGGCGGCTGCTCTACCCAAAGAGATCAAAGCCCTGGAGCCGATCTTTCGAAACGTGTGGATGCACGTGACGTTCTCTCTCCTGGGCACGGTCGCGTTTGCGGTGGCCTTTATCGCCGGACTGATGTACCTGATCCAGGAACACCTCCTCAAGTCCAAGCACCGGAACGTGCTCCATCACAAGCTGCCGGCCCTCGACTTTCTCGATGACCTCAACAGCAAGGCGATTTCCCTCGGGTTCCCGCTGCTCACGCTGGGGATCATTACCGGGGCCTTGTTTGCCGAGTTCGCCCGGGGGTCTTTTCTAAACTGGAACGCCGAGCAGATCGGGGCGTTGGGGACATGGCTCTTCTACCTGGTGGTGCTGTTGGGACGGGTCACGATCGGGTGGCGGGCCAAAAAGGCGGCCTACCTGACCGTGGTCGGGTTTGCCGGAGTGATCTTCACGCTGGTGGGAGTGATCGTGAAGGGACAGCATCCCTTCGCTTGACCGATGAATATCGTAGCGGTCGGACTCAACCATAAGACGGCGCCCGTCGAGTTGCGGGAACGGCTCGCGGTGCCCGAGACCCGTTTGCCCGACGCGCTGGCGCGTCTCAAGCGATGGCCCGGGATCGCCGAAGGGATCATCCTCTCCACCTGCAACCGCGTCGAACTCTATGCCGTGGTCAAGGAGGCGGAGCAGGGATTCGACTCATTGCGGGACTACCTGGGGACGATCGCGCCCGAGGTCCCTCACGGAGCGATTACGCCGCATCTCTATTGCCTCGACGGCCGGGACGCGATCCGGCACCTGTTCCGGGTGGCCGCGAGCCTGGACTCCATGGTGGTCGGCGAACCGCAGATTCTGGCCCAAGTCAAGGAGGCGTTCGAGGCCGCCCTCGGGCAAAAATCAACGGGGGTGGTGCTGAACAAAGTGGTGAAGAAGGCGCTCTCGGTCGGCAAGCGGGTCCGGACCGAAACCGGGATCGCCGAGAACGCCGTCTCGGTCAGTTATGCCGCCGTCGAGCTCGCCAAGAAAATCTTCCAGAACCTGGCGGGGAAGACGGTCTTGCTGGTCGGGGCGGGGGAGATGGCCAAACTGGCGGCCCGGCACCTGGTGAGCGCGGGCATGCAGCACGTGATGATTACGACGCGGAACTACGATCTGGCGGTGGATGTCGCCAAGCGCTTCAACGGCGTGCCCATCCCCTTCAATGAGTTCCCCCATGAGATGGCGGGCGCCGACATCGTGGTCTGTTCGACGGGCGCGTCCTCATACGTGATCGGCGCCGCAGATGTTCAGCAGGCGCTCCGTTCCCGCCGCAACCGGCCCATGTTCCTGATCGACATTTCGGTGCCTCGGAACATCGACCCGGCGGTCGGCGCGCTTGATAACGCCTATCTCTATAACATTGACGATCTTCAGGGGCAGATTGAGAAAAACATCGAACAGCGGCAGCGAGAGGCCATGAAGGCCGAAGACATGATCAGGGCGGAGGTCGGCCTGGTTGCCGCGTGGATGAAGTCGCTGGAGGTCGTGCCCACGATCGTAGCGCTGCGCCGGAAAGCCGATGACATTCAGCGCGCTGAAGTGGAGCGGATTTTGGCGAGGATGGGGCCGGTGTCACCCCGGCAGCGACAACTGGTGGAGGATCTCGCTTCGGGGATCACCAACAAGCTGCTCCACGGTCCCCTCGTGGCGCTGAAAGCCGAAGCTGATTCGCCGAACGGCGCCCTGTTTGCGGAGGCGGCCCAGCGGTTGTTCAATCTCGAAAAAGAGTTGGAGGCTGCGCCCTTGGCCGAGGCCGGTGAAAGGTTCGGGGCCGAGCCATCCGAGGCCGCCCCGCAGGGTGAGGATGCTCCATGAGCCCCGCCCCGGGAGCCCGGATTTTCACCTGCCCCCGATGCCGGGAGACTTACTGGGGCGGGCCGAACGAACGGTTGCCGGACTGCCCGCATTGCGGGTATGACCATCGGAGACGCGAGGGCTTCAGGTTTGACCTGTTGTTTTTGATGGTGCTGATCATTGCGATGTTCGGGTTCCTGATGCTCACGTCGAGTTACAAGAGCGGCACCGTGGGATCCTCCGTGCCGCAGGCCGTTCTGGGAGACGCGCCCGAGAAGCTGCCGGGACGATAGCACGGATACCGTATGGCGCAAACGGTTCGCGAACTCATCATCGGCACACGCGGTAGCAAGCTCGCCTTGTGGCAGGCGGAATGGGTACATGCCAGGTTGCGGCAGGCGGAGCCGGGCCTCTCGGTGGCGGTCAAGCGGATCAAGACCACCGGGGACAAGATCCTGGATGTGCCCTTGGCCACGATCGGGGGGAAGGGGCTGTTCATCAAGGAAATTGAAGAGGCGCTCGCGCGCGGGGAGATTGACCTGGCCGTCCACAGCATGAAGGATGTTCCGACGCGACTGCCGGACGGCCTGGAGATCCTGGCCATTCCCGAACGGGAAGATCCGCGGGATGTCTTCATCAGTCGCTCCGGGCTCCCGCTCGACCGGATGCCCCGGGGGGCGCGGATCGGCACCAGCAGCCTACGACGGCAGGCGCAACTGCTCCATGTCAGGCCCGACCTGAACATTGCCCTGCTGCGGGGCAATCTGGATACCCGGCTGCGCAAGCTCGACGAGGGCGAGTACGAGGGGATCGTCGTGGCTGCCGCGGGTCTCCGGCGGTTGGGTTGGAGCGACCGGGCAACGGAGCTTCTTCCTCCCGACGTGTCCCTGCCGGCGGTCGGTCAAGGCGCGATGGGCCTTGAAGGTCGCGCGGACGACGGGTTTGTGCGGGAACTGGCCGCGCGGCTGGATCATCGGCCGACCCGGGTCGCCGTGACGGCCGAGCGGGCGCTGCTGGAGCGGCTTGAGGGGGGCTGCCAAGTCCCCATCGCGGCGCATGCGACGATTGCAGGGGAGGCGCTGACGATGATCGCAATGATCGCCGGGGTGGACGGGCGTCGCATGGTTCGCGATTCGATCCGGGGCCCCGTCCAAGACGCGCACCGACTCGGTGTGCGACTGGCGGAACGGTTGCTGGCGCAGGGCGGGGAGGACATCCTCAAGGAGATTTACGGGAAGGGATGATCGGCAAAGTCTATCTCGTCGGGGCCGGGCCGGGAGCCCCGAAGTTACTGACCATCCGGGGCAAGGAATGCCTGGAGCAGGCCGACGTGATTCTGTACGATTATCTCGCCAACCCTGTGCTGCTGGAGCATGCGCGCCCCGAGGCCGAACGGATCTACGTCGGACGGCGAGGCCGGGGGGAGTACGGCAACCAGGAGGAGATCAATCGCGTGATGATCGAGCGGGCTCGGGCCGGCAAGACCGTGGTTCGGCTGAAAGGCGGCGATCCGTTCGTCTTCGGACGGGGTGGAGAAGAGGCCGAGGCCGTGGCCGACGCCGGTGTGCCGTTCGAAGTCGTGCCCGGCGTGACGTCCGCGATCGCGGCTCCGGCGTACGCGGGCATTCCGGTCACGCACCGCACGCTGGCCTCCAGCGTGACGTTGGTCACCGGCCACGAGGACTCGACCAAACCGTCGCCGACGGTGGAGTGGGACCGCTTGGCCTCGACGGACGGCACCGTCGTGTTCCTGATGGGCATGAAGAACCTCTCGGCGATCGTCGCGCACCTGACGGCCTCCGGCCGTCCGGCGTCCACCCCGGTAGCCCTGATCCGATGGGGAACGAGAGCAGAGCAGAAGACCCTCATCGGCACCCTGGCCGACATCGTGAAGAAAGCCGAGGCGGCGGCGTTGGAACCGCCCACCGTCATCGTCGTGGGCGAGGTCGTCAAGCTGCGCGCCAAGCTCAACTGGTTCGAGACCCGACCGTTGTTCGGCGCGACGGTTCTGGTGACGCGGCCGCGAGAGCAGGTCGGCGAGTTTGCCGAGCTGCTGACGGGGTACGGGGCCCATGTCATCCCGTTCCCGACGATTGCCATTGCGCCGCCGAGCGACTGGAGCGACCTCGACCAGGCCATTGCCGGGCTGTCGAACTATGAATGGATCATTTTCACCAGCATCAACGGCGTGCGCTTCTTCATCGAGCGCCTGCGTGCCCTCGGACGGGACACACGGGCGCTCGGACGCGCCCGGCTCTGCGCCATCGGCCCGCGGACTGCGGAAGCCCTGGCGGCGGCGGGACTGAGGGCCGACCGGATCCCCGCCGACTACCAGGCCGAAGGCCTGCTCAAGGTTCTGGAGAAAGAAGACTTGAAGGGGGCGCGGGTCCTGATCCCGCGTGCCGAGGTGGCCAGAGACCTGTTGCCGGAGGAGTTGCGGGGGCGTGGGGCTGATGTCACGGTGGCCGTCGCGTATCGGACGGTCCGGCCGGATGCGGATGTGCGGTTCTTGCAAGAGAAGCTCCGCAAGGGAGAGGTGGGGGTCGTGGCTTTCACCAGTTCTTCGACGGTCCGGAATTATGTCGAGCTGTTTGCCGACCCGGACGAAGCGCGCGCGCGCACGCAGTCTGCGGTGGTGGCCTGTATCGGTCCGATCACGGCCAAGACGGCTGAGGCATATGGGTTGAAAGTGGGAATCAGGGCCAAGGCGAATACCATTCCGGCGCTGGCGGAGGCCATCGTCGGGCATTTCGCGCACTCATCGTGCGACGCGTAGGCGTCATCCAGAGGGAGAGGAGGGAACCAGCATGGTGCCGGTTAAATCGGTGATGATTCCGGTGGAGAAGATCCGAACTGTGGATCGGGATAGCTCCATCAAGGCGGCGGCGGAACAGTTGCGGGATTTCAACATCGGGAGTCTCTTCATCACGAAGAGAGCCGAGATTATCGGCATCCTGACCGACACGGACGTCGTCCGTCGGTGCGTGGCCGGCGGCCTCGATGCGGCCAAGGCCACGGTCGAGCAGATCATGTCGGCGCCGGTCTTGATGATCGACGAAAACAAGACGCTCCTGGATGCCAATGACCTCATGGCCCAATCCCACGTGCGCCATTTGGGGGTGTCGAGGAGCGGGAAGCTTGTGGGCATGATCTCCGTGCGGGATCTCGTGGTCTTCCTGACCAACTTGCCCCGGAAATAGGAGTCGCGATGGCCTTTCCGCAAGACCGGCTGCGGCGCCTCCGGGCGACCGACGGCTTCCGTCGTATGGTCCGGGAGACCCGGCTGTCGGCGGACAACCTGATCGCTCCCTTTTTCGTCATGGAGGGGCGGGATCTGCGTCAGCCGATCGAGTCAATGCCCGGCCAGTCGCGGTTCTCTGTGGACCACCTCATCAAGGAAGCGGGCGAGGTCCATGCTTTGGGCGTCCCGGCCGTCCTGCTGTTCGGGATCCCCGCCCGAAAGGATGAGGTCGGGAGCGAAGCATGGGCAGCCGATGGGATCGTACAGCGGGCGATCCACGCCGTGAAGGACCGCTTGCCAGATCTTATGGTCATCACCGATGTCTGTGTGGATGAGTACACCACGCACGGCCACTGCGGGGTGGTCCGGGACGGACGGATCTTGAACGATGAGACCTTGGAGTGCCTCCAGAAGATGGCCCTCAGTCACGCCCGCGCCGGAGCCGACATGGTGGCGCCGTCGGACATGATGGACGGTCGGGTCCGCGCGATTCGGAGCGCGTTGGACGGAGAAGGCTTCGACCATGTACCGATTCTCGCCTACGCGGCGAAGTTCGCCTCATGCTTCTACGCGCCGTTTCGGGAGGCGGCCGATTCCAGTCCGAAATTCGGAGACCGGCAATCGTATCAGATGGATCCGGCTAACCTTCGGGAGGCCTTGAGAGAGATCGAATTGGATCTTCAGGAAGGGGCCGACATCGTGATGATCAAGCCCGCGTTGCCCTACTTGGACGTCGTTCACGCGGCGCGGGAGACGTTCAACCGTCCTCTTGCGGCCTACCAAGTGAGTGGGGAGTACAGCATGATCAAGGCAGCAGCCCAACAGGGATGGCTGGATGAGCGGCGCGCCATGCTGGAGACTCTCGTGTCCATCAGGCGCGCCGGCGCCGACCTGATCCTCACGTATTTTGCCAAGGAAGCCGCGCTGGCCTTGCACGGATGAGGGTCGTAGCGTGCCTCCAGGACTGCGCAGGCCTGCCGTTTCCGGTGGTGACCATCGGCAATTTCGACGGGGTACACTTGGGGCATCAGGCCGTTCTGAAGTTGGTCAAGGAGCGCGTCGCTCTCCATCGCGGCACGGTGGTCGTCCTGACTTTCGATCCGCACCCGCTCCGGGTGCTGGCTCCGGAGGTGGAGCTGCGGTTTCTCAGCGACCCGGAAGAAAAACTGGCCCTCCTTGCAGTGGAGGGCGTTGATGTGGTCGTTCGTCTCCCCTTTACCCGTGAGTTTGCCGCGCAGACGCCGGAGGAGTTCATGGTCCGGGTGTTATGTGAAGGGCTGGGCACCAGAGAGCTGTTCGTCGGGCAGAACTTCCGCTTCGGCAAAGGTCGGCAGGGAACCATCCAGACCTTGCTGGAGGCGGGCCCCCGACTGGGATTTACGACCCAGCCTATTTCGCCTGTCTTGGTCAATGGCGCGCCGGTGAGTTCGACGCGTATCCGCGATTTGGTCCAGGAAGGGAGCATGGGCCAAGCAGCCGCGCTCCTTGGCCGACCTTACGCGCTCAGTGGTCGGGTGGTGCGGGGGACTCAACGGGGCGGCGGACTCGGTTTTCCGACGGCCAACTTCCTTCCGCCGGAGGGTCGGGTGCTGCCGCTTGATGGGGTCTACGCCACTCAACTCCGGATGGAGGCTGGAGGGGCGCAGGTGTCCGGCTCTGCGGGTGATGGGCGTTCTCCCGCCAAAGTTGGAAGTCAGGTATTGGACGCCGTCACCTACATCGGCACCCGTCCCACCTTCGGAGCCGGCGCTCGTTTGATTGAGACCCATCTTTTGGATGGCGAGCAGGTACTGTATGATCGGGAAGTCAGGGTCGTCTTTTACGAACGTCTCCGGGAAGACCAGACCTTCGAATCGGCCGAGCTTCTGGCGCGACAGATCGCCGAAGACGTCGCGCGGACGCGCGCGACCCTTCGAGGACTGGTCGGCGCACCGGTACGGACCTCGTTCTCATGATTCGATGAAGACCCAAAGTCACACCCGCTCTCATCCCTTGGTTCGTCGCGTCGCCGAGTTCGTCCGACGGCACCGCCTGATCCGGTCGAACGACCGCGTGCTTGTGGCCGTGTCCGGCGGAGCGGATTCCGTGTGCCTCCTCGCAGTTCTTGCGGAGCTACGGGACCGCGGATACGTTCCGGGAGTGCAGGTCCAAGTCGCACACGTCAATTACGGCCTGCGTGGGATGGAATCGCACCAAGACGAGGTGTTTGTCCGGGAGTTGGCTGCGCGGATCGGAGTCCCGGTCAGTTGTGAGCATGTCCACCTTGGGTCACGACCCGGCGGCTCGCTTCAACGTCAGGCGCGCGACGCTCGGTACGCCTTTTTCGCTCGTGTCCTTCGCGAATGCGGGCTGACCACCGTGGCGACCGGACACACCGCCGATGACCAAGCCGAAACCGTCCTGCTCTGGCTGCTGCGCGGCGCTGGAACGGGGGGCTTGGCCGGTATCCCAGTCATGCGTGACGGGGGAATCATTCGTCCGTTTCTTGGGGTGCATCGGAGCGAGGTGGTGGAGTACCTTGCTTTCCGTGACATCTCCTTCCGCATGGATAGGTCCAATGCTACGGAGATCTACCGCCGCAACCGGATTCGTCATGAGTTGCTGCCCCTGCTGCGCTCTTTCAATCCTCGGATTGTCGAGGGGCTGGCCCGCGAGGCCGAGATTTTCGCCGCTGACGCCGTCCTCTTGGACGAAGTCGAGCGCGAGCGGTGGCGAGAGATCCTGGTCGCGGCGTCTCCGGGGCGGGTGGTGTTGAGCTGCGAACGGCTGGCCGCCCAGCTATTGGGGCTGCGGCGTCGGGTGGTCAGGCGGGCGCTGGCTTTGGTGCGGGGACGGTCTGCGGGTCTCACATTCCGGCACGTCGGTCAGATCCTTGACGGTGTTCTGGAGGGGCGTGACGGAAGAAGGCTGGACCTGCCCGGCGGCATCCGCGTCGGCCGTGCAGGCGATCATCTGACGCTGGAGTATGGTACGGCGAAGATGTCGGCTACATCCGGCCCGGCGTGGGGGCCAGGGGTTCCGCTGGCGATTCCGGGGGAGGTCCGGATCGGGGAAAGGGGCGGGCGACTACTCGCAATTCAGGGCCGGAGTGAAGCGCTGTGCGTCGAGACCGATCGGATGAGGGTGGTCGTTGACGCGGATCGTTTTGGGGGGCCGCTCACCGTACGATCCTGGAGAGCGGGCGAGTGGTTCTGTCCAAGCGGCATGCAGGGGCATCGGAAAAAGCTCCAGGATTTCTTCGTGGATGAGAAGGTTCCGCGGGACGAGCGGGGCAGCGTGCCGCTGGTGGTCGCGCCGGCGGGGATCGTATGGGTGGTCGGGTATCGAGCGGACGAGCGGTTCAAGGTAAAGGCTGAGACCGCCCGGCCCGTCACGCTCTCTTTGCGGAATGAGGCCTGACGTGGAAGGCCTGTTCGGCAAACCCATTGTGACGCAGGAGGAGATGAGGACGCGAATCAGGGAATTGGGGCGCCAGATCACCGTTGACTATGCGGAGAAGGACCTGGTCCTGGTCGGAATTCTCAAGGGGGCCTATGCTTTCTACGCGGACCTGGCCAGGGCCATCCGGCTTCCGCTCAGGGTGGACTTTCTAGTCGTGTCCAGCTATGTCAGGAAAACTCACGCGACCGGCAGGATCAAAGTCCTCACCGAGCTGACCGAGGATATTGCGGGGCGGGATGTGCTGGTGGTCGAGGACATCGTCGACTCCGGCCGTACCGTCCAGCACCTCAGGAAAACACTGGGGTCCAAGAACCCGAAATCCATCAAGGTCTGCGCCTTGCTCAATAAGCCGGACCGTCGCGAAGTTGAGGTGGTGGTTGACTATGTCGGATTTAATATCCCCAACAAGTTCGTGGTCGGATATGGGCTCGATTACCAACAAAAATACCGCAATCTCCCATACCTGGCCGTGCTGAACAGGGTGGACGACAAAGGGGCGGAATCGGTGTAACCCGTGTATATTGTCTCCGGTCGGAGGGTGTGCTAGTATCAAACGCAGTGTGAGGGAGAGGAAGGGATGAATTCCCGCGCCAAAAACCTGATCTTCTGGGTCGTCGTCGGCCTGTTTATGATCATGCTGTTCAATCTGTTCAGCATTCAAGGCCAGCAATCAGAAGAAGAGGTCACGTTCAGCGACTTCGTGGGTAAGGTTGAACGGAGCGAGATCAGTCAGGTGACCATCCGAGGCAACCACATCAGCGGCCTGTTCAAAGACGGGCGTGCGTTCAAGACTTACACGGCCGAGTTCCCCGACCTGGTGAAGATGCTCCGTGAGAACCATGTCACGATCATCGCCAAGCCGCCGGAAGATAATCCCTGGTATATCACGCTGTTGGTCACATGGGGCCCCTTCGTCCTCTTTCTGGCTCTGTGGTTCTTCCTGATGCGGCAGATGCAGGTCGGCGGCAACAAGGCGCTATCGTTCGGTCGGAGCCGCGCTCGCCTGTTGGCGGAAGACCGTAAGAAGGTGACCTTCGCGGACGTAGCGGGGGTTGAAGAGGCCAAAGCGGAAGTCGTTGAGATCATCGAATTTCTGAAGGACCCGCACAAGTTCCAGAAATTAGGAGGGCGCATACCCAAAGGTGTGCTCATCATAGGGCCTCCGGGAACCGGCAAGACCCTCTTGGCGAAGGCCATCGCGGGCGAAGCGGCGGTGCCGTTTTTCAGCATCAGCGGATCGGATTTCGTGGAGATGTTTGTCGGGGTCGGCGCCTCGCGTGTCCGCGACTTGTTCGAGCAGGGGAAGAAACACGCGCCTTGCATCATCTTCATCGACGAGATCGACGCAGTAGGACGGCTCCGGGGAGCCGGCTTGGGCGGCGGCCACGACGAACGGGAGCAGACCCTCAACCAGCTGCTGGTTGAAATGGACGGGTTCGATACGACCGAGGGCGTAATCTTGATCGCGGCCACCAATCGGCCCGACGTTTTGGACCCGGCTCTGCTGCGGCCCGGGCGTTTTGATCGGCAGATCACGGTCAACCGTCCGGATGTGCGGGGGCGGTCCGAGATACTCAAGGTTCACACCAAGAAAGTACCCCTTGCCAAAGATGTGGACCTCGACATTATTTCTCGCGGGACGCCCGGCTTCTCCGGCGCGGACCTCGAGAACCTCGTCAATGAGGCAGCGCTTCTGGCGGCCCGCCTCAACAAGACCGTGGTCGAACTCAAGGACTTCGAGTTCGCCAAGGATAAAGTGTTGATGGGAGTCGAGCGCAAGAGCATGGTCCTGACCGACCAGGACAAGCGGACCACCGCGTACCACGAGGCCGGGCATGCCCTTATGGCCAGGTTGCTTCCGGGGACCGATCCGGTTCACAAGGTCACGATCATCCCCCGTGGGCGCGCGCTGGGCATGACGATGCAGCTCCCGACCGACGACCGGCACAGCTATTCGAAGGAATTCCTCTACAATAACTTGGCCATTCTCATGGGTGGGCGGGTTGCGGAAGAGCTGGTCTTCAACCAAGTGACCACCGGCGCCGGCAACGATATCGAACGGGCGACCGACTTAGCTCGCAAGATGGTCTGTGAATGGGGGATGAGCGAGGAGCTGGGGCCGCTCACGTTCGGGAAGAAAGATGAAGAGATCTTCCTCGGTCGCGAAATCGCCACCCGGCGGGATTACAGCGAGCAGATCGCCATCAAGATTGATACCGAAGTGAAACGGCTCGTGACCGAGAACTACGAGCGCACCAAACGGATGCTGCTTGAAAACATGGCCGTGCTGAAAGCGCTGGCCGAGGCGTTGCTGGAAAAAGAGGTGTTAGACGCTCCCGAAATCGACAAGATCATCCAGGAGGTGATCCCTCAAGGGGCCTCTGCCTAAGCCGTGACACTGGGACTTGGTCCCGTCAATCCTCCGGAATTTTCTCACGCCATTCAACCTTTATCTCCCGTCCGTGTCCTATGAGGCATACGAGGGGGAAACCGTGAATCCTCAGTCGCAGACGATGAAATGGATGGCGAGGGAGCATGCCCTTCCCGTCGAGGAACGGGTCCTGGTCATGGGGGTTCTGAACGTGACCCCCGACTCGTTTTCGGACGGCGGACGCTACCAGGGCCTTGATGCCGCCGTCGCCCGTGCCGAGGCGATCGAGGCCGAGGGCGCCGATGTGTTGGACATTGGCGGGGAGTCCTCCCGTCCCGGGTCCTGGCCCGTATCCCTCGAAGAAGAACTGGCCCGTGTCCTGCCGGTCGTCATCGCGCTGACCGGCCGGCTCAGCATTCCCATCTCGATTGATACGACTAAGGCCGAAGTGGCCCGGCGGTCACTCGACTGCGGCGCGTCCATAATCAACGATATCAGCGGCCTGCGCGGGGACCCTCAGATGTCCGGCGTGGTGGCTCTGGCGGGGGCCGGGCTGATTTTGGTGCACATGCAGGGAACCCCGGCCACCATGCAGGACCTTCCCCTTTACGCCAATGTCGTGGAGGAAGTCCGGGATTTCTTCCGGGCCCGTGTCGAAACGGCGGTCGCGGCGGGAATCGACCGCGAGCGGATCGCCGTGGACCCCGGAATCGGCTTCGGGAAAACGCTTGAGCATAACCTCGCTTTATTGGGAGGGCTCTCGGCTTTCGCGGACCTGGGATGTCCGATCGTGATCGGTCCGTCTCGGAAGGCCTTTGTGGGGACGATCTTGGGCCGACCGGTTTCTGCGCGGGAGTGGGGCACGGCCGCCGCAGTTGCAGTCGGTATTCTCCAGGGCGCGCACGTGGTCAGGGTCCATTCCGTAGCCGAGATGAAAGATGTCGCGCGGGTGAGTCGGGCGATTCGGGATGGGGGGACCGGATCGCGCGTCACTCGGGTGTAGGCATCGGGAGAGACGGGAGAAAAAGGAACTATGGCGAAACAGGAAAACGATTCCGCGACACGAACGCTCTTTGGGACGGACGGCATTCGCGGCGTGGCGAATGTCGAGCCTATGACCAGCGAGATTGCGCTGAAACTTGGACGCGCCGCGGCGCACGTGTTCAAGACCCGTCCGGGTCGCCACCGCATTGTGATCGGGAAGGACACCCGTCTGTCGGGCTATATGATCGAGTCGGCGCTGACCTCGGGGATTTGTTCGATGGGCGTTGATGTCTTGCTGGTGGGACCCTTGCCGACGCCGGCCATTGCATTTTTGGCCCGGAGCCTGCGCGCCGACGCCGGGGTGATGATCTCAGCCTCCCACAACCCCTACGAGGACAACGGCATCAAGTTTTTCTCCGGCGAGGGCCTGAAGCTTCCCGATGAACTCGAACACCAGATCGAGGACCTGGTGATCTCCGGGCGCATTGACGACCTTCGCCCGACGGCGGCCGAGATCGGTAAGGCCTTTCGCATTGACGATGCGGAAGGGCGGTACATCGAGTTCGTCAAGCAGTCCCTCCCTAAGGGGTTCGATCTGGAAGGCCTCACGGTGGTGGTAGACTGCGCCCACGGAGCGGCCTACAAGGTTGCGCCGCATATCTACCGCGAGCTTGGAGCTCAGGTGACGGTTCTGGGCGACAAGCCCGATGGGACCAACATCAATCGGGAATGCGGCGCCGTGCACCCCGGTCTCCTGCAAGAGACGGTCAAAGCGCAGCGGGCCGCCCTCGGCGTCGCTCATGACGGCGATGCGGACCGCGCGGTCTTCGTGTCCGAGGATGGGCAGGTGGTGGACGGAGATCAGCTCCTGGGGGCGCTAGCGTTGGATCTGAAAGAGCGAGACCGACTGGCCCGTAAAACGGTGGTCACCAGCGTGATGAGCAATCTGGGTCTGGAACGGTTCTTGTCGCGTGTGGGGATCAAGCTGGTCCGGACGGCGGTCGGTGACCGGTACATACTCGAGCGGATGTTGCAGGAGGACTACAACTTCGGAGGAGAGCAATCGGGCCATATCATCTTTCTGGACCACAACACGACCGGCGACGGGCTGATCTCGGCTCTTCAGGTGATGGGGCTGATGCGGCGTAAGGGAAAGCCGCTGTCCGGGCTCACCGGGTCTGTCCGTTTGTGTCCGCAAGTCTTAGTGAATGTCCGGGTCCGAGAGCGTAAGGACCTGACGGACATTGCTCCGTTCCAAAAGGCCTTACGCTCCCACGAGGCGGCGTTGAACGGGGCAGGCCGTATTGTGGTCCGGTATTCGGGAACCGAACCGCTGGTCCGCATCATGGTGGAAGCGGAAGATTCTGCGAAAGTCGAGGAGATAGCCCATCATCTTGCCGATGTTCTCCGAAAAGAGGTCGGCGAGGTCTGATCCGGTTCTCGGTGGTCTTTTCTTGGGAGCGAGGGCGGGCAGGCCCGTGCCCGTCCTCGCTGTGAGCTTCCTCTTGGGGAGCGTGGCGGGGGCTGGCGTTCCCTACCTTCCGGTCACCATCTTCTGTCTGGTAGTTCTCCTCCTGCTTGGTCTGTTTGTCCTCTCCCGGACCGGCCGCTGCGTTCCTGCCTTTGCAGGCCTTGTCTTCGGGGTGTTTCTTCTCGGTACCGTATTAGCTGCTTTGGCCCAGGCCCGGCTTGATGTGTACACCTTATCCCGGTTTGCTGGGCCGGGCAAGGTGAGGGTTGTCGGAGAAATTGCAGAACCGGTTCGGTACGGGCCTGATCGTGCATCCGCCGTCGTGTCCGTGCGGCGCATCCTCACGTCGGCCCGAACGCTGCCGGTCGCTGGCCGTCTCAGAGTGACGATCCGAGGAGTCGCTCCTCCCCTGTACGTCGGTGATGTGGTCCAGTTCGAGACACGCGTGAGGCCGTCCCATGGCCTTCTGAACCCCAGAGGGTTTGATTATGGCGCGCACCTCAAACGGGCCGGCATCCAGGCCGTCGGCAGCATCGCCTATGGGAGCGACCGGGGTGGTATGGAGGTCATCGCGGGGAACCGCCATTCTGTGATGGCCTTCGTGGACCGATGGCGTGGCCATATCCGCGAGGCGGCTCTCGGGACACTCGATACCCAAGGTGCCGGGATGTATCTGGCCTTGGTCACGGGCGAGACGGGGTACCTGGTCCAGGAAGTTCGAGATTCCTTCATGGCCGCCGGGGTCACGCACATCCTGTCCATTTCGGGCTCGCATCTCGGACTTGTGGGAGTGGTGGTCTTCTGGCTGGTGCGTCGGGCGGTCCTCGCGCTTCCGACCCCGTGGCTTCTTCGCCTGAGCCTGCGGGTCACGGCTTCGCGGCTGGCTGCGGCGGCCACGATCCTACCGGTCACGTTCTATGCCTTGTTAGCCGGGGCGGAGGTCGCGACCGTCCGGTCGCTGCTCATGCTCTGCGTCTTCCTCGGGGCGGTCTTATTGGGCCGGACCCACAGCGTGGGGACCGGCCTCGCCGTGGCCCTCGTGCTGATCGTGGGGTGGCACCCGCTGGCCCCTCTCGACATCTCGTTCCAATTGTCGTTTCTGTCGGTCTTTGCCATCGTCTTGCTCATGCATGCCCGATGTGCCTCCGAGAAGGAGACTCTCCCCCGTCCAACATCAGAGACCGGTCTATTCAACTGGATGAAGCAAGGGTCGTACGATGCCGTCCTCGTTGCCGTCGTCGTGACCGTTGTGACGGCTCCTCTCGTGGCTCTGCACTTCAATCAGGTGGCGTGGGTCGGGGGGATCTCCAATCTTCTGGTCGTGCCATTCGTTGGATTTATCGTCGTGCCGCTTGGGCTCACGGCGTGCATGGCCACGCTGGTCGGTGGCTCGAATGAGTTGGTGGGAGCGACGCCGATCCAGTGGCTCCTTGATGCGCTCGTCTGGATCGTAAACGCGTTTGCGGCCTTCCCCGGCGCGGAACTCAGAGTGGCGTCGCCTCCGGTTTGGCAAGTCCTGGGATTCTATCTTTTGCTTGTGACCGCGTTTATCTGGCGGAGGCGATGGGCCGGCCGGATCAGCGGAATACTGGTCGCGGGACTGTTGCTCCTATGGACCTGGTCGCCGCGTGACCTGCCGGAGGACGGGTCGGTTCGCGTGACGTTCATGGACGTTGGACAAGGGGATGCCGCCTTGGTCGAAACTTCTGACGGCCGCACGATACTCATTGATGGTGGAACGGCATTCGATCAGTATGATGTCGGACGAATGGTCGTAGCCCCGCTATTATGGAATCGCGGGGTCCGCCGACTTGACGTCGTGGTGGCGTCTCATCCTCAGCAAGATCACGTCGGTGGCCTGACTTTCGTTGTGCGCAAGTTTGAGGTGGGGGAGTTCTGGACGAATGGGACGCGACGCAATGTGCCTTTCATCAATCGGCTGGAAGCAGCCTTGCGCGAACGCCGGGTCTCGCTTAGGGTCGTCTCCGATGCAGATCAAGCCCTATCGGTCGGAGGCTGTAGGGTGCGTGTGCTGAACCCGAGGCGTTCCGCGTCGGCCGATCCGGAAGACCTCACGGGAAGGCAGCAGAATAATCGGTCGGTGGTCCTCCGTCTCGAGTGCGGCGGGACGGCGTTTTTGTTCACCGGCGATGTCGAGCGAGAGGCGGAAGCTGCCCTGGCCGGGCGGTTCGGCTCGGGCGGACCCTTGCGTGCCACCGTGTTGAAGGTCCCTCATCATGGAGCCCGGGGGTCCGTCCATGAACCTTTCCTCAGAGCCGTGAAGCCCACCGTCGCCGTCGTTTCTGTTGGCGCGGGCAATCCGTATAGGCACCCTGCACCGTCTATGCTGGAGGCGTATGCCAGGCTCGGCATCCAGGTTCTGCGAACGGACCGCGATGGCGCCGTTACGGTCGTTGATACGGCATCGGGGATTGGGCTGACCTGTGAAGCAGGCCGTCGGCTGAAAACGGTGAACCCAGGGAGAGGGGTCAGCGAAGAAGGCTATAATCTCACACGTTTCCTAACCGGGAGTGCTCGCTGCCATGCTCAGTGATGATTGTTGGGGGGAATAGTTGTTTGCAGAAGACAAATAACCCGCACGTAGTAGGGCCAAGCGCCCTCAGAATCTGCATTTAGAAGCAAATACAGTCCAGTCGGACGCCCATTGCCTCACATTGTGGAGCTTTTCTAGCCACATCTATGCCTACCACTGGTTGATTTGATTGGAAAAAATTTGTTGACAATAAAAGAAAACGAGGCATAGTAGACCCATTTAGCTCTAGCCATTATACTTAGGTGACAAAACTGTCAGATTGGCCACCATCTTTCCGGGGCAACGTCCTGTATGCGATGCCGCGTCGTATAGCGAAGGCACGACGCCACGCTAAGATTGCCTCTCCGCGATTGGAAGAGGTCAGACTGAAACCGCCCAAGCGGGCCAGCCTCGTCGCTACTGGCCTCATGACCGGCGCCTTGGCCCCTCTCACCGGCTGGGCCCTGCCCCAGGGCGGCACCGTCGCCGCCGGCTCCGCGACCATCAGCACCCCCACCACTACCTCTCTGCGGGTGGATCAGTTCACCGACCGCGCGGTCCTGGATTGGCAAACGTTCAACATCGCCGTGAACGAAGCCGTCCGCTTCCAGCAGCCCTCCGCGGCCTCCATCGCACTGAACCGCGTCGCCGGCCAGGAGCCGAGCGGCATTTACGGCTCGCTGTCCGCCAACGGGCAGATCTTCCTCATCAATCCGAGCGGCATTCTCTTCTCGTCAAGCTCGCGCGTGGACGTGGGCGCCTTGACCGCCAGCACCATGAACATCACGAACCAGGACTTCATGGCAGGCAACTACCGGTTTACGCAGGACCCCAGCTTCCCCAATGCTGCGGTCGTCAATCAAGGCGTCATCACGGCAGGGCCTGGCGGCTACGTGGCGCTCTTGGGCGCGGCGGTGCGCAACGAAGGCCTCATTATGGCCAATCTGGGTTCCATTGCGCTGGCTGCCGGCAGGGCCGCGACCCTCGATATGCGCGGCGACGGGCTGATCGAATTCGTCGTCACCGACGCCGTTTCCGGCGCCGTGACCGGGCCGACAGGCGAGAGCCTGACCTCCTACGTCTCCAACACCGGCACGCTCCAGGCCGATGGCGGCATGGTGACGATGACGGGCCGCGCCGCTACCGACGTCATCAAGTCCGTGGTCAATCAGGAAGGCGTGATCAGGGCGAACACCTTGGAGAACCGCAATGGCCGGATCTTTCTCACCGGCGGCGACCAGGGCATCGTCAGCGTGTCTGGCAACTTAGATGCGTCTGGGACGCAGCCTGGACAGACCGGTGGCACTGTACAGGTCATAGGCGACAAGGTCGGGTTGTTCGGCGCGCACATCAATGTGTCGGGCGACGCCGGTGGGGGAACGGTGCACATCGGCGGCGATTACCAGGGCAAGAACCCCGACATCCAGAACGCATTACGCACCTATGTGAGCAGCGATTCGACTATCATCGCCGATGCCTTAACCAATGGAGACGGCGGGAAGGTCATCGTCTGGGCCGATGATGCAACTTTCTATTACGGCACGATCAGTGCTCGAGGCGGCGCGCAGGGCGGCAAGGGCGGCTTCACCGAAGTGTCGGGTAAGAACTACCTCGATTACAACGGTACGGTCAATCTTACCGCCCCGTATGGAATCACCGGAACCTTGCTGCTCGACCCCCGTAACCTCACGATCCAGACCGCTGGGCCAGACTCCGGCATCACGACAACTGGGCCGCCGCCCTGGACGGATACTTCCACTGCCAACAGCGCGATTCTGACGGTCGCCACGCTGCAAACTCAGTTGACTACGGCCTCCGTGATCGTCCAAACAGGAGGGACGGGGGCACAAGCTGGCGACCTCACCGTTGCCAATACTGTTACGGCTCCGGCGAATGCCAACAGTCTTACGTTAAGGGCACACAACGCTATCGCCCTGAACGCCAACATCGATTTCTCGACCAATAGCAGTAGTGGAAACCTGACCCTCCAAGCCGACAGTGACGCCAGCGGAGCTGGCGCGATTACAAGGGCTGCCGGCGTCACGCTTCAGATGGGGACCGGTTCCCTGGTGCTGTCAGCCGGGAGTGGTATCGGTACCGCGGCGCTTCCGATTCTCACCACCGGCTTAACCAATGTGGCGGCCAAGACCGGAACAGGCGGCATCTTTCTGCAAAACAGCGGGAGCGGCAACATCACCATTACCACCATCGCCGATCCCACCATCGGCATCGTGACCGGCCTCTCCACGACCACCGGTTCGGCTGCACCGGGCGGGACGATCCAAGTTCAGAACACGGCTCCTGCCGGCACCATCACGGTCTCGTCGCCGATCTCTACCGCGGCGAATGCCGCGGGCTCCACCGGAGGCATTACCCTGACCACCGCGAGCGGCACCATTGGCGTCAACGCCAATGTCACCACCGGCAACGCTTCGCAGGCGGATGCAGGGGGGAATCAGGCGCCCACCTCGGGGAGCCTCACGGTGTCTGCGGGGACCTTGGTCAGCGGCACCGGGGCGCTGACCACAGGCACTGCGACGATTACGGGAGCTGCCGCTGCCGGCGCCGCCGATATTGCCACTGGCGGCACCATTTCGGTGACGGCAGGCGCTGGTGGCGTGAGTGGGGGCATCGGGCTGAGCAACGCGAACGCCCTGCAGGTCGGCACGGCGTCCCGCACGGGTGGGGGTGCGGGCACGGACACAGCCACAGCAGGCAACATCACACTCACCAGCCGCGACGAGATCAACAATGGGACGCCGTCGACTGCCCTGGGCGTGACGATTGGCGCAGCCTCGGGCGGGGCCACAAACAACCAGGGTGCCCTCACGGTGACGACCTCGCAAGCCGCCGGCAACATCTTCATCACGTCAGCGGCGCCGTTGAGACTGGGCGCGCTCACCACAGCAGCCGGCAGCGCGCAGACCGTGAACATCGCCACGACGGGCGCCGGCAATAACCTCACGCTGACGGCCACGGGAACTACCGCCAACGATGCGTTGGTCTTGAATTCAGCGGGGGCCCTCACCTTTAACGCGGCGATGAGCGCGGCGTCGATGAATCTAACGGCGGGTGGCGCGATCACGCAGACAGGCGCGCTCACGGTCACGGGCACGACCAGTGTCAATGCGGGGGCGAATCCTATCACGCTGACCAACGCGGGCAACGATTTTACGGGCGCGGTGTCGGCATCGAACACCGGGGCGAACGCCATTCAGCTGACCGACACGAACGCGCTCGTGATGGGGACGATCAATACCGCGAACAATCTGACGGTGAACGCCGTGGGGATTACGCAGAATGCGGGCGGACTGACGGTGGGCGGCACGTCCACGTTCAATGGCGGCGCCGGCGTGATCACGCTCACCACGGCCACGAACGACTTTACGGGGGCCTTGTCGTTGAACAACAGTGGGGCCAATAATGTAGCGGTCACCGACGCCAACGCCCTAGATCTGGGCGCTTCGACCGTATCGGGGACCCTCAACGTGACGACCGCTGGCGCGCTGACGCAGAGCGGCGCGCTGACGGTGCCCGGCACGACCACGCTGGCGGCGGGGGCCGGGAATAACATTGCGCTGGATTCGGCCGCCAACAACTTCAGCACCGTGGGCATCACCAGTGGGAACAACGTCACGTTGGTGGATGCCAATGCCCTGGTCCTGGGCGCCTCAACCGTCTCGGGGACCCTGAACGTGACGACCGCTGGCGCGCTCACCCAAAGCGGCGCGGTGACGGTAGTGGGCACGACGACCCTGGCGGGGGGGGCGGCCAATAACATTACCTTGAATAACGCGGCCAACAACTTCAGTACGGTGGGGATTACGAGTGGCAATATCGTCACGCTCACGGATGCCAATGCCCTCGACCTCGCCGCCTCCACGGTGAGCGGCATCCTCGCCCTCACCACCGGGGGAGCTCTGACGCAGACCGGCGCGCTCACCGTCACCGGGACGACCTCCTTCACCGCCACTGCGGCAAACACTGACATCCTGCTGGCCAGTCAAGCCAATAACCTGACAGGCGCCGTGTCCTTCGGGGTCACGCTGACGAACTTTCGTGACTTCGCCCTGCGGAACACGAACGCCGGGGCTACCGTCCCGTCGTTTGCTGGGCTGACCAACCTGCGCAATCTGACGTTGACCTATAACAATTCTCCGATGGCGCTCCCGGCGTTCACACTGACGGCTGGCGGCAACCTGAATGTGACCGCCGGCGGCGCCGTGACGCAGACAGGGGCCATCGTCGTCCCAGGCACCACCACCCTCGCCGCGGGTGCGGGCAATGACATCACCTTGAAGAACGCCGGCAACGACTTTACGGGCGCGGTGTCGGTGACGAACGGGGCCAACGCGACCCTGGTGGATGCCAACGGGTTGGATCTAGGGCCTCTCACCATTACGGGGAACCTGGCAGCGACGGCTACGGCGGGCAACATCACCAATACCGGTGGGGCACTGTCCATTGGTGGGAACTCGACGTTCACGGCGGATGCTGCGGGGGCGTCGATCACGGTGAACAATGCGGGCAATGCCTTTACGGGGACGGTGGCATTTGCGAGTGCGGGCGGGCTGGCCAACGTTACCATCGTCGACACCACGGCCCTTGACCTGCAAGCGCTGACGCTGACAGGCAATCTGTCGGTCACCGCGGCAGGGATCACGGACAGCGGCAATCTCATGATTGGGGGTACGACCACGCTCGCCGCCGGCGCGGCCAATAACATCACCCTGGATAGTGCCGGCAACAACTTCTCGACAGTCGTGATCACCAGCGGTAACAACGTGACGCTGGTGGACACGAACGCCATCGATCTGGGGGCTTCCACGGTGAGCGGCACGCTGAATGTGACTGCGAACGGCGCCATCACGGACTCGGGCGCGCTGGCGGTGAGTAGCACGGCCACGTTCGCCGCGGGCGCCGCCAACGACATCACGCTCGACAACGCCAACGACTTCAGCACGGTCGTCATCACGGGCGGCAACAACGTGACGCTGACCGACACCAACGCCATCGTGCTGGGCACGATCAATACCGCCAACAACCTGACGGTGAACGCCGTGGGGATTACGCAGAATGCGGGCGGGCTGACGGTGGGCGGCATGTCCACGTTCAATGGCGGCGCCGGCGTGATCACGCTCACCACGGCGGGCAACAGCCTCACGGGGGCGGTCTCGTTGAACAACAGTGGGGCGAACAACGTCTCGGTCACCGATGCGAATGCGATCATTCTGGGGGCTTCCAACGTGGGCAGCGGCACGCTGACGGTCACGGCGACGGGGGCCAACAGCATCACGCAGACGGGTGCCATCGTGCAGGTGGCCGCGGCGGGAGCGGCGAGCTTCACCACCGGTGGCGGGGTGATCACGCTCACCACGGCCACGAACGACTTTACGGGCGCCGTGTCGGCGAACAACACCGGGGCCAACGCCATTCAGCTCACGGACACGAACGCGCTCGTGCTGGGCACCGTGACGACCAGCAACAACCTCACGGTGAACGCTGTGGGCATCACACAGAATGCGGGCGGCCTGACGGTGGGCGGCACCGCCGCTTTCAATGCGGGGGCCGGGGTGATCACGCTCACCACGGTGGGGAACAGCATTACCGGAGCGGTGAGCCTCAATAACTCGGGTGCCAATAACGTGGCGCTCACCAACAACGTAGCGACGGTGCTGGGGGCCTCGGCCGTGGGCACGGGTACGCTCACGGTGACCTCCAACGGAGCGCTCACCCAGACCGGGGCGCTCACCCAGGGGGCTGCGGCTGGGGCTGCGACCTTCAATGGCGGGGCGAACGCGATCGCGCTCACCCAGGCCAACGACTTTACGGGTCCGGTTGTGTTCAACAGCGGGGTGGGCAATGTCCAGATCATAGATGCGAATGACCTCACTCTCGCCGCCAACACCTTTGGCGGGACCCTAACGGTCACCGCTGGTGGGGCGATCACGCAAAGCGGGGCGTTGAGCCTCGGGGGGCTCTCGACGCTGACCAGCACCGGTAGCGGCA
>CAZITU010000013.1:0-40020 GCA_964542245.1 uncultured Nitrospirales bacterium
TGACCGGCCCCCGCTTTTTGACCGAGCCTTTGCCGCCGATCTTGTGGCAGTTGTAACACTCCTGGAGGTCGTACTGCTCCTTGCCGAGCGCGACCAGATCGCCGCCGGCCGCGGCCGGGGCTTTTACGCCGCCCGCGCTCCCACCACCCACCGACGCTTCGATCTGCTTCGCCGCCTCTCCACCCAGCGCTTCCAGCCGCTTGAGGATCGCCTGGCTCTGGGCATTCAGCTCTTCGCTCCGCTTCAGCAGGTCCTCGATCTTGCCCTTCTCGGTCCCCGCCAGCTTCGGCTTGACGATCTTGTCGATCTTGCCCTTTTCGACCATGGGATCGTACTGCGGGAGCGCGCTGGCGCCGGCAATGTAGATCAGCGAGATCACCGCATAAAATCCCACCAGCAACACCACCGCCTTGAAGCCGCTGACGGGAGAGAGGGAAGGCGCATCCAGCAAGATGAAGACGCCCGTGCCGAGGAACGCGTAGAGGACGAACATGACCTGAAACACCGGGGGAAAGTGGAACGCGAAGCGGGTCAGGAGGAAAAGGACAACCGCCGCGACCCCGCCCAGGGAGATGCGCTTGATGATAAGCCCGATGACGCTTCTCTCTGCCGCCATGATCCCCCCTAATCCACACCGGTTACAGCCGGAATTCCCTTCGGCGCCTCGGCGTGGGCTTTCTCCTTCCCTGCGCGAAGCGTCAAGATGATCGCAAAACTCACTACGATGTAGAAGGTCAGCGTCACGCCGGTAATGACCCAACTGGAGTAGGCCAGCGTGGGCGTGAAGGACTCCGGCGTGAAATCGTAGACGAGGTTGAACACATGGAAGTACTTCCGGGTCAGCTCGCGCACGGCCCCCATCAGCCCCATCGTCCAGATCGCGCTGAAGGCCAGGAAGACGAGGACGAACTGGGCGACGAAATCGATCTTGCCCCAGATGATCCGTCCCTGACGCAGGGCACGATTGTAGAGGATGTAGTTCACGACGGTGACGAAGACCAGCGTGAACGCCGCCGCGTTCTTTGCGGGCATCAGCGCCAAGTCCCCCCAGGACACGGTCAATTCCTTCCAAGACACAGTCGTGAAGCCCAGGTTGATATGCCCTTCGGAGGCCAAGTGAAGCTCCCCGTGGGGCAGACTGAGCGAGCCGTCGTCGGGCGCCAGGGCCTGGGTGGCGACGAAGGCATGGGGCGTCATCCAGATCGCATTGCCGACGATCACCATCAGGAACGCCACCTTGACCAGGGTCTGCGCCCCGACGGTCCATTTGAGGAATCGGCCGGCAATCAGAAACAGCGCGACCCAGCCAGCCGGCAGGATGAGCGCATTGATGTCCGGAATCGGGAACGCGGTCCAGATCAGCATGAAGACCACGGGGATGCTCGCCATGAGGACCAGCGTGGTGGTCCTCATCCGGATCTGCTCCAACCCTTCGATCCGCTTCATACTGAGCCAGATGTAGTAGTTGCTGGCGAGGAAGATCAGCCCGACCATCGCCCCCTGCATCTCGAAAAACATGGAGAGTTGGTCGGACATCATGTAGGGACAGATGGAGGCGTCGTAGTCGCAGAGCTCGTAGGACAGCAGGTAGCCGGCGAACGGCAGGCCCAACAGCGCGCCCACGCCGATCAGGTTCCCCACGAACCCGAACCAATCGTAGAAGGCCCGCTCCTCGTCGGTCTTGGCCATCAAATACATATAGGCCGCGATCAGGCCGGTGATAAACCCGCCGAAGACGACGTTGCCCACCGTCCGGTGGATGTTCAGCGGCCACCAACTGAAGTTGTTCATCTTGTCCCACAGCGTCGCCGTTGTCTCGATGAAGGTCTTGAGGTCCAGCCCCTCCGCGGATTTGACCGGCGTGTTCATGAACGCCGTCGGGCCGTCAATCACGATGAGTGTGGTCAACCCGATGATGTTCAGGAGCACCCCGAACGCGATGTGCCGGAGCTTCTTCGGGCCCTGCAAGGCGTCCCAGGTGTACCAGTAGAGATAGAGGACGATCGTCTCGGCGATGAACAGCAGCGGATAGACGGCCGCAAAGATGACGAAGAAGTGCCTGATCAGCCACGCCGTCAGTTGCGGATAGGTGGCCAGCAGCACGAAGATGAAGAGGCCGCCGGTCAGTGCCGTCATGCTGTAGAGGATCACCGTGACCTTGGTGACTTCTTTGGCCAGCCGCTCGTACCGCACATCTTGGTTCTTCCAGCCGAGGATCTCGCTGACCACCACGAAGATCGGTGCGCCGAGGATGAATGCCGCGAACAGGATATGGAGCTGGGCCACGATCCAGACGGCCATCCGATCGCCCCCGTAGGGCACCTCACTTTGGACCTTGGGCTCAGGCAACTGGGCATAGGCGGAATCCGCTCCCAACAACAAAAGCCCTGCGCCAATTAAGAGGATAGGCAGCCAGCTCTTTGAAGCGCCGCGTTTCCCGGTCTTCATGGTTATCTCCTACTTCCCATCCTTCTTGGGAGCATCTTTCGCGGGAGCGGCTGCAGGGGTCTTTCCGTCTCCGGCCACCGGCTTAGCCTCACCAGGAGCGCCCTTCGCCGGCATCGCCCCGCCGGCCGATGGAGCCGCCGGAGCCGCCTTGCCTAACTGATCTAGCGGAACCCAGTCCTTCGCGGCTACATCGTAAGCCAACCCCTTGAGACCGAAGGTCCGCTCATAGGCCATGACTTTCCAGCGATCCTCTTCGGGCAGCTTGCTTTTCCACGCTTTCATCTTGGTGTTCGGCACGCCTTCGGAAATCCGCCAGAACCACACGCTATCGGAGTATTGCTTCATCCGCTCGGGCTTGCGGAAGTCGCGCGCGCCGGCCTTCACCGGCTTGCCGTCCTTGCCATGGCAGGAGGAGCAATTCACGTCAATGTTCTTGACGCCTTCAAAGATCGTCTTGCCCTCGGCGATGATCTTCTCGTCAGCCCACCATCCGGCCGGCATATGTTTGTCGGCATATTCTGCAGGCGCAGGCGGCGGCGGAGCCGTGCTCTCCTGCTCTTCCGCACATCCCGTCACAAGGAATCCAGCGCACCCCATGAGCACCGCTCCCATCAGGCTTTGGATCTTCATAACTTTACCCAACTCCTTTCTCAGGGCACCCGCACTCGAGCATCCATGCACAAAAAAGACGCTTTTCCTTATGGGTTCCGTGCCCCCATAGCAAAAGCGCCCGAGCCCCATCCTATCCCAAGCTGCTTACCGTTTCTTGCCTCGTCGCTTCTGACCCATCTTAGACTGCCTGGCTTGCCGACGCCGCGACCAGGCCACCGCAACGCCAATCGCCCCGCTAACCAGCAGGCCTCCAGCTCCATATAACCAGTAGGGTGGCCCCTCCGCTCCGATCGCCCCTACAAACCCGCCATCCAACGCCTTCTCAGTGGTTTTCCCGATATCCACCCGTGCTTGCCGTTCAGCCTGCCGGTTTTGGGGATCGAACTCGGCACGGAATTTTATGGCCTCGTCCAGGCCTGCTTTCTCATCCTTAACTGTGACCTGAATGGGGTCCCCGGCATTGTCGTTATGGAGGTGGACGACCACCTTATAATAGCCGCCGCCGTCCGTGTACGTGCTGACGGGTTCAACTCTCTGGTCACGCAGGTCCCGCACGTGGACTCGGGCATCCCCGACCGGTCTGCCCTCCTTGTCCCGCACGTAACCGGAAATCGTGAACCTGTGGTCGGTCTCGTGAGTGGCTCCGACCACACACGGAAACCCGACTTCCACGCCCAACAACCCGGCCACCCCTACGAAGACCGCTCCACCGAACCACGATGACCGCGGCCCCAAAGGTCTCGGATGTGCCAAGCTCACGGAAACACAAACAAGCCTGAAAAAACTTGGCCTATCTAACATAGGTGTCTACCTTTGTCAATAAAATCCTTCGACTTTTACAGAGCTTACTGTGCGTCAAAACCCCGCACGACGAAAGACCAATTCGGAACTGCCTTGACAGTCTTCTGCACATCGGTTAGCCTCCGCCCCCGTGAAGAAAATTAAGCGTCGGATAGGAGCGCCCCCCCTTAAACTGCCAACGTTTGTCGTCGGTTATACCGCCCCGGAACCTCCACCGCCCGGATTTCTCGCCACATGGTTTAACCAGGAATACGGCGGGCCACTCACGATCCAGCTTCCCCGCGATCCCGGAACCACCCAGTTCGAGGTGCATCATGGTCCCTGGGCCGCACTGGTAGACACTAACCTTCCCCCCTCCATCGCAGACCCCTGGCGTGAGCGTTTGGGATGGAGGCATACCCGAACAGCTCAAGTCATTCCGCTCCGGATGGCCGGCCGAGACAACCGGGATATCGTATTATTCATCGCACGGTTGGCGCGCGGCCTGACCCTTCTGACCGGAGGAACTGCGCATGATACCTCGACCGAGAGCTACCTGAACCCATCAGACTGGACCGACCGCCCGTTGCGGGAATTCCACGCGACGGACCATCTGCGGATCGAACAGGTCAGCGGACGCGAGGACGGCCGCGTCTGGTTCCACACCCGCGGCTTGTCCAAGTTCGGTCTGGAGGACATCGAGGCTTATCGCCCGATAGGCCTCTCAGAGCGACCGGTCATCGAGGCCTTCACCGCGATTGCCGACGCGCTGACGCTCCTGGGGAAAGCGCCGAACGTCGGAGCAAGTTTTGAGGTGGACGGTATGAACCGGATCGTCCGGATCGTCCGCCACCGGACCGATCAATCTTACGGGATACGCTTGAACCTCCGCGAAGTCGAGTGGGGTTAGCGTAGACATGACATGGACGACAGCCCGTCGTTTAGAGGTGCCCTCTGGCCCGGGCATCGGCTTCGACCCGCACGGCCTGCGCTTTCCGTTCAGACTCTTTTTTCTTGACCCACGACTCCCAGGACTTTCCGAGAGCGGTATCCTCACCGGTAAAACTCACGGTGACAATCTCGGAGTATGGAATGAGGCGCGGCGCAGCCTGCCCCATAAGGTACATCTGTAGGTGGGGAAGCGTGGCTTCAGCATTGCGGTTGAAAATATACCCTTTAACCCGCTCGCCGGAACGTAACTCCAGAGTCACGTCTCCGCGGTAGTCGAATGCCTTGTCCACAGCCTGGATGAGTTCGCTCAGATCCACTGGCCAGAAGGTCCGCCCTTCCAAAGAGCCGTTTGCAGGGTTTCCAACCTTGGGGTTGCCCACGTCACGCGAGCAAAGAGATTAACGGGCAGTCGGCAGCAGAGTCGCCTTGACCGTCCGACTGAAACCCTTCAAGGAACCAAAGGTATCGTTCACGGCCGACGCCTCGTACCCGCAGTGCACCATGCAATCGGCGCACTGCTCATGTCGACCGGTCCCATAGTTCTCCCATTGGGTGTCATCAATCAGTTCCTTGAAGGTTGCGGCATAGCCATCTTGGAGCAGGTAGCAGGGCTTCTGCCATCCGAAGATATTGTAGGTCGGATTCCCCCAGGGGGTGCATTGGTAGTCGACCTTGCCCCTGAGGAAGTCCAAGAAGAGAGGGGACTGGTTGAACCGCCATCCCCGTTTAGGCTGGTGCAGGATGCGTGCGAACAACTCCTTCGTCTGCCTCCGCTTCAGGAAATTCTTCTGGTCAGGAGCCTTCTCATAGCTGTACCCCGGAGAGATCATCATCCCTTCCACCCCCAGCTCCATCATGGCATCGAAAAACTTTCGCACCCGCTCGGGGTCGGCATCGTTGAAGACGGTGGTGTTGGTTGTGACCCGGAAGCCGCGGGCCAGCGCCGCCCGGATCGCCTTCACCGCCACATCATAGACTCCGTCGCGGCAGACCGCCTGATCATGCTCTTCCTGAAGACCGTCCATGTGAATGCTGAAGGTCAGGTAGCGAGAGGGCGTGTAGTCCTTTAGTTTGCGCTCCAACAAGATCGCGTTCGTGCAGAGATAAACGTATTTCTTCCGCTCCACCAGCCCCCTCACGATCGTTGGCATCTCGGGATGAATCAGCGGCTCTCCTCCGGGGATGCTCACGATCGGCGCACCGCACTCGTCCGCAGCCGCCCAGCATTGCTCGGGGGTCAACCGCCGATCCAGGACATGATCAGGATACTGGATCTTCCCGCAGCCGGCGCATTCAAGGTTGCAGCGGAAAAGCGGCTCCAACATCAGCACGAGCGGATAGCGCTCGACCCCCTTGATCTTCTGGGTCAGCACGTATTTCGTGACGGTATAGATCTGAGAGAGAGACACGGCCATGGCGCAGACTCTACCATCGCCCGGACACTCTCGTCAACGGATTACCGCACTTCACCGGCAGGCCCGTAGGGAAAGTATCCTGTGGTACACTGACTCCTCTAGCCCCTGCCCTATCGAGCAAGGAGCGCGCGACGGCCTCAGGGAGATGGGAAGGATACGGCGATGTGTGACCCCAAGACGATACTGGCAGGCCGGGAGTTGGACAAGCTAATCGCGGAGAAGGTGATGGTGGCCACGCTCGAGCGAGAGATCCCACCCTTTTCCACCGACATCTCCGCGTCCTGGAGCGTCGTGGAGAAGATGATTCGCAAGGACGGGGTCTATTTCGGGTGCCCGCACTTCAAGCACAAGCACCAGAACCTCGCTTCGCTGGGCTATCCCGAGGGTACCGAGTGCTGGTACTGCGTCCTCAACACTAAGCTGCTCAACAAGGTCGTGATCTGCGCCGAGACCGCGCCGCTTGCGATCTGCCGTACCGCCCTGTTGTGGGCCGTGACCCACGGCCATGAGGACCTGCCTACGGCTCACACGTGATCACATTCTGCAAAACTTTGCTCAGATCCGCGATTTGATATGGTTTCGGGGAAACGCCGCGGAACCCGTATTGCCTGAAATTTGCCATCACCGGATCATTGGCATAGCCGCTTGAGACGATGGCTTTCACGTGAGGGTCTATGGCGATCAATTTTTTAATGGCTTCCTTCCCGCCCATTCCCCCCGGTATGGTCAAGTCCATGATCAGCGCAGCATACGGATGCCCGGCATCATAGGCCTTTTTGTACAACTCAATCGCTTCGGCTCCAAACCTGGCCACGTCGGCCTCGTAGCCACAGCGGGACAGCACCTGAACCAGCACCTCCTGAATGGCCTCTTCATCATCCATGACCAAAATCTTGCCCCGCCCTACGAGCGGCTTTTCCTCCACCTCCTTCTCGAGGGGGGGAGTGGCCGGGGATGCTGGAAGATAGATGAAGAAGGTCGTTCCCACGTGAAGCTCGGATTCGACTGCAATGTGCCCCTTGTGGCTTGTGATAATGGAATACGCGGTCGCCAACCCTAGTCCGCTTCCTTGCTGCTTGGTGGTGAAGTAGAGGTCAAAAATCTTTGGCAGGAGGTCTTGGGGAATGCCATGTCCCTGATCACTGATGATGATTTTGACATACGTGCCCTCGGGGAGAGGCGGACGTGGTTCTCCCGAGTCGGTTTTGAGGACCACATTTTTCCCCCCTATCGTGAGGGTCCCGCCCTCCGGCATGGCCTGCTTCGCATTGATCACAAGATTATGGATGACCTGACTTATCTGTCCCTCATCTATTTCCGCTGACCACAGGTCACTGGGGAGTACAAACGCGCATCGGACATTGGAGCCCCGCAGCCCAAAACTGGCTGATTCTTTTAACAAGTCTGCAATCGAAATGAGTCTCGTCACCGGCGCTCCGCCTTTTGCAAAGGTGAGGAGTTGTTGGGTTAACCCCTTCGCCCGAAAAGAAACCTTTTCCGCCTCGGTCAACCGTTTAAAGAGCTCATCAGTCGGACTTAACGACATCTTGGCCAGGGAGATGTTCCCCACGATTGCGGTAAGAATGTTATTGAAATCATGGGCGATCCCTCCGGCTAAGAGGCCGATCGATTCGTGCTTGCTGGCCCGGAGGCGCTCTTCCTCGATCTTCTTGCGCTCGGTAATGTCTCGAGACACGACCACGCCCCGCATCTCCCCCGTAGTCGTCCGAAACGCCTTCCCGGTGCTCTCGAACCATCGCCACTCTCCGTTACGGTGGCGATATCGAAAAACCGCTTGGTCAGGCGTCAACGTGCTCATCCCGTGTTCGAATGCTGCCAGGACAGCGGAGCGGTCGTCCGGATGGACTTGCTCATCAATCGCGTGACCCAGCAGTTCGCGTGGCTCGTACCCTAACACCTCTTGGTAGTTCGGGCTCACGTATAAGTAACGACCTGCAGCGCTTGTTTCACAGATCAGGTCATGGGTGTTTTCGGCGATGGCGCGGTACCGTTCCTCACTATCGCGCAACGCCTCCTCCGCCCTCTTGCGTTCCAACTCCGCCGCGGCGCGGACCGCGAAAACTCCCAGAACCGATTCGGTGAATTGGGCTTTCTCTAGCGGTCTGCTGTCCATGGCGACGACCAAGCCAATAGGTCGGCCCATCGAGTTAAAGAGAGGGCTGCCTATGTAACTCTCGACCCCCCATTCAACCAGGAGTCGGTCCTTGGGGAATTGCTGCCGGACGCCGCTGGCGTAGCAACAGTGAACCCCTTCCGCAATGCTCACCCCAGGCGTCTCGGATAGCGGGAACGCAAAGTTTTCCCGCGTCTCCCCCTTTACGCACACGGCGACCGTCCGAACGACCTCCTGAGCATCGCCGGGCAACTCGGCAAGGTAGGCATAGTCCACATCCAACGCCTTTGCCAGTCGCCTGACCAACGAGCGCAAGAAGGCGAGGCTGCCGGCCGCAGGCGCCCGTTGCGCCATGTCGCGCAGGGCCTCTTCCATACGCTTGCGTTCCGTGATGTCCTTCACCACCGAGATGGCGCCCCACTGTTTCCCCTCGGGATCGTAGAGGGGATAACACGACACCAGAAACCATCCCCCCAGCTTGGGCAACCACGTTTCCGCCGACACGGAGAGAGCGCCGGAGAGAACTGCCGTCCACGGCGGGTTGGGACAAGGTGTCACCGTTCCGCAGTAGAGCACGCGATAGTCGAGTCCAACGAGATTCCCATGAAACTGTTCGAACCGGTCCCGCATGGCCTTATTGGCCTTCAGGATCACGCCCCCCCTATCGAGAATGCAGACATCATCGGTCAGCGCAGTGAAAGACTGTTCCCATTCTTCTTGGGCAGCATGCAATGCGGCATTCGCGCGCGCGCTATCAATGCCCGACGCTTCCAATTCGGCAATCCGCTGCCGCAAAGCAGACACTTCAAGGAGGAGCTGCTCTTTGGCGCGATCTTCCACTTTCACCATTGCCGCGCTCACGAGAGACCTCGCGAATTAGGAGCTCGTCTCTGGAACATCTGCATGCATCGCGAGAGAACTAATCGGCCGGCTTACCTGACGAGGTGCACAAAGACCTCAACCAGTTTGGGATCAAACATCTTGCCCGCTTGGCCCCGCACGTATTCCCTGGCCTCCGCCATGGTGAGCGGACCATCAGCCAGACGGTCCGTGAGCAGGTGATCAAACACGTCGGCAAGACAGACCATCCGCGCAAGCCAAGGAATCCCCTCGCCTTGCAGGCCGTCTGGATAGCCGGAACCATCGTAGCGTTCATGGTGGTGGCGAATGATCTGCGCCACTTCGGCAGGAAAAGGCAGCGTCAGCACCATTCGTGCCCCAATTTCGGGGTGACGTTTCACCCGCTCGTCTGCCTGGCTATCTGGCTTGGCTGGCTTTACGAGACTCCGGTCGTCGATGCCGACCTTCCCGATGTCGTGCAAGAAACCGCCAATCTGAAGCACCTCCCGATCGGCCGCGGTCAAATTTACATGTTCGGCAAGGAGGGTCGTATAGAAATTGACCCGGCTGGAATGGCGGAACAATTCCGGATTTTTTGCCTCTAATAGTTTCGACAGATTCTTCCAGACCATCGTCGAATCAAGATCCGTCCCCCACAGATTTCCTATTGTTCGAAGGGTATCCCGCAAGCCATCAAGACGGCGCTTTTTCTCAAGTGTTTGATTGATGACCTCGATCAGCTCCGTCACGTTGAATGGTTTCAGGAGATAGGCCGCCGCTCCGTACCGAATCCCGTCCATGGCCGACTTCAAGCTTCCGTATCCCGTGATGATAATCACTTCCACGTCTTCCTGCTCACCCTTGATCTCCTGCAATAAGTCCATGCCCTGCTGGCCGGGAAGTCTGAGGTCCAGGGTGACCAAGTCTATTTTCTGTTCCCGCAGCACCTGCATGGCCACCTCGATGTTATCCACCGCGTAGAGATTGAAAAAGGGACGGAGGATGACCTTGAGAGCTTCCCGTGGGCCGACTTCATCCTCAATGATGAGGATGGCTGGTCTGGTGGACTCGGCCTCGGCGATGGGTTCTTGATGCTTTACGGGAATGTTTAGTCGGGCAAGCTCAACCTTCATCCTTGCTCCTCGCACCGCTCCGGTTATGCCTCAACCCAGAGGACTTATTACGCAATCCCTATGCCCTAACTCCATCATTACCATGTCGCTCCTGCAGCCTTTCCCGAGAGGAAGAAATTCCTAAAGATGGCATGAGCTTACATCGCTCTTCGTCGGATTAGGCTCCCATTTTATGGCCGCCTACCCAGCGGTGTTGCACTGCAGGCATGTACAAAAATGGACAGTCTGAACCATTAGTGCAACATTCCGCTGTGGCTGAGGAAGGATGGCGCACCGTTCCCCTTAATTCCCAGCGTATCCATTCGATATTTGAGCATTCTCCGGGTTATTCCTAGGAGGGCCGCGGCATGGGTCTGGACATAGTTCGTTTGCCTCAGCGCATCCAATATAATCTCTTTTTCAAATTGTTTGACCGAGTCTTCCAGCGAGCACCGCCCGCAGAGGGTGTCCTCGCGCAAGACGGCCGAGCTCGAGCCCGTCTTGAGGGGCGTGGGCAGGTGGTCCGGCGTGATGACATCCCCGTGACACCAAACCATCGCTTGCTCAACGACATTCTCGAGTTCCCGGACGTTTCCCGGCCAACGATGGCTGGTGAGCACCTCCATCGCTTCTTTGGAGAACTCCACCGTTGACCGTTTTCCGTCTTCAGTCCGCTTGGCCAGAAAATGCCGGACCAGGAGCGGGATGTCTTCCCGTCGGTCGCGCAAGGGCGGCAGATGGAGCGAGACCACCTTGATCCGATAATACAGGTCCTCCCGAAACTGGTCACGCCGGAGGAGATCCTCCAAATCCTTATTCGTCGCCGCGATAATCCTCACATCCACTTTGATTGCCTGCGTGCCACCCACTCTGGCGAACTCGCGTTCCTGCAAAAAACGGAGCAGTTTGGCCTGTGTCGTGAGACTCAGATCCCCGATCTCATCGAGAAAAAGGGTTCCACTGTGAGCCAGCTCGACCTTGCCCAACCGGCGTGCCAAGGCATCCGTGAAGGCCCCTTTTTCGTGTCCGAACAACTCGCTCTCGATCAAGGTTTCCGGCAACGCGGCGCAGTTGATGGCGATGAAGGGGCGGTCCCGACGGGAGCTGTTAAAGTGGAGCGCGCGGGCGACAAGCTCCTTGCCAGTCCCGCTCTCGCCGGTGATAAGAACCGTCGTGCGGGCTTCGGCGACTTGGGTGATGCGAGTGTAGATCTCCCGCATGGCCGAGCTCTTCCCAATAAGGTTGTGAAAGGAGTACAAATTGACGACCTGGGCGCGGAGATACCGAACCTCTTGTTCAAGCTCGTGCGCGGCTAAAGTCTTGGCGACGATGAGGCGGAGCTCATCAATATCGAACGGTTTGTTGAGGTAATCAGCCGCGCCCTTCTTCATCGCCTCCACGGCCGTTTGGACCGTTTTCAAGGCGGTGAGCATGATCACGGGCACGCTTCGGTCCTCCGACCGAAACGTCTGGAGGAGCACCAACCCGTCCGTATCCGGCAGGACTACGTCTAGAAGCACGAGGTCTGGCGACTCCCGGCGAAAAAGGTCCAGGCCCTCTTGGGCATTCGAGGCGCAGAGCACCTCGTACGCCGTCTCCAGGACCATCTTCAGGGAAACACGAATTCCCGTTTCGTCATCAATCACCAGTATCCGCTTTTTCATGGTTCACTCATTCCCGTTGGCACAGCTCGTACTTCAAACGGCTGTCCCGGCAAATTCAAGAAGAAGGTCGTGCCCCGGCCAAGCTCGCTCTCCACCTCAATATACCCGCCGTGCTCGTGAACGATTTGGTGGACGATCGTGAGCCCAAGACCCGTGCCTTCCCGCTCTTCGCTCTCGTGCTTGGTAGTGTAGAACGGATCGAAAATATGGTCCTGATCGGACGAGGAAATACCGCAGCCAGTGTCCGTCACTTCGACCTGCACCCACGCGTCATTGGTCGGATTGGCCAACCGGCGGGTCTTCACGATCAACCGGCCGCCATTGTCTCCCATGGCGTCCATGGCGTTGAGAAACAGGTTGAGAAGAACCTGCTTGATCTGTTGGCGGTCCAGCATCACGACGGGAAGGTCGCCTGCCAGATCTTTTTCGAGTCTCACGCCCTTGCTGTCCGCGTTGATCCTGACGAAATAGAGGCAAGACTCCACAATCTCATTGAGGTCCTCCTGCACGAACTTCGGTTCCATGTATCGGGCATAGCTCAAAATCTCTTGAATCAGTCGCTCGATTCTGGCCACATCATCGGAAACGACCTTGCTGAAAGTGCCGATAAATTCCTTGTCTCCCTTTCGCTCCGGAATGAGCTGGATGAACGTTTTGATGGAGGTCAGCGGATTCCGAATCTCATGGGCGAACCCCCCCGCAATGGTCTCCAGGGAACGGAGGCGGTCGGTTCGCCGCATCAGACTCTGGGACCGTTTCAGGTCCGCGTACAGCATGGCATTATCCAAGGCGATGGCGGCATTCTGCGCCATCGCGGTCAACAGACTCAGTTCATCTTCTGAGTATATGAGACGGCCGACGCGGGGCCCCAGGCTATAGAAACCCACCAGGCGATCCTTGTTGACGAAGGGAATGCAGACTTCGGACCCCATCGCCCTCAGCGAGGCAAGGACGGCATGCAACGTCCCGGGAACAGCGGCGCGTTCTAATTCCTCGCGTACCAGAATGCATCTGGCACACGCCAGATAGTGCGGCAGTTCATCTCCTGCCCTGAACCTCGGCGTATTTCCACCGTCAGGGCTCAGCCCGTACGAGGCAGAAAGCACATAGACGCCCTTCTCCTGATCGAGCAGGTAGAGAGACGCAGCCCTGATGTCGAGCACATTGACAAGGGTATGAACGATCTCCTCGGTGAGCGACCGGATGTCCAGAATGGTCACCAAGGCCTTCGAGAACTCCGACAAGGTTTCGTACATGTCATATCGGCGCTTGAACAAGGTACGCCCTATCGCAACCTGGGCTTCGAACTTGATCCGGTGAGCGACCATCAGAATCACGGCTAAGATCAGAAGCAAAATCATTGAGAAGGCATAGCTGACCGTGCCGAAATAGGCTTCCTGCGCGGCCAACAAAATGATGCAGGATGGCCCCCCAATGATGATCAAGAGCAACAGGTAGGTGAGCCCTTTTTCCATGGCCACCGTGACGTCCATGAGACGGTAGACGGCGATGGCGTAGGTCATAATGATCGGGTACAAGACGATGGCAAAGTTCCCGTAGGGGTACAGGTCTATGCCGAAAATCGGGAGATAGTCCAACGAGCCGCCGAAGTAGCCGATGGCAGTGGCTAGAAAGAAGTATTCGATTTGGGTTTTTTTCTGTCCTGAGGCATGACGGTGAGCTTTTAAGAGTTCATAGTGACTGTAGACCACCGTTCCGATCCACCACACGGCAAAGAAAGGGAACAGCGGGCCAGGCAAGGAATAGTAAAAGGATGAGAAGGCAAATCTGACGCCCGGAAAAAACAGATCGGTGAAGATCAACGGGAAAAACACAATGCCGAGCCCGTAATAAAGCAGGAGGGACCTGGTGCGTTCGAGGCCACAGAACACGCACACAAAATGATGGAACAGGACAGGAATCCAGAGAACGCCACAGGCAAACGCCAGACGCCACGCCCACAAGGCCTCAGCGGGAGTCTTCGCGAGAGCGATCCACATCCCTCCAAATCCCCACACGGCCACCGATGCGGTAAAGACAAACCAGAGCCGATTTAAAGGCCTGTTCTTGCCTTTCAAATAGACAAAACAGCCAAAGGCTAAGGAGGTCAGACCCGCTAAGAGACCCGAGAGGGCAAAGGGGTTCATGAATCTCCCTGTCAAGGAGCTGAACAGATGTTTTTTTCTTCTTCCGAAGGTTGGAAGTGGATGTAACAGGTTTCCAACGCCATCAGGAGATATTCGAGGCTTCGCTGAGTCGCCAGCATGACCTTTTCTTGAAGGTCCCTCGTGGTGGCGTACAGCTTCATAATTTCCAGGGCCTGCAGGGGATGGAGATCGTCATACTTGGCATGGGCTTCCATCCACCAATAGGTCTTCTTGTCGAGCCGCACTCCGTCCAAGCCCTCGTAATGCGGAAACCCCTTAACTGTTGACTTGGCGATTCCCTGCGTGACTCCTTCCACCGCATAAGTAGTGGCAGCAATTGACTCCGCCAGCGTCCCATAGGTGTTAATGGACCACAGCCAGTGCGTGACAGCCTCAACAGCCGGGAGGGGGCGCACCGCGAAAAGTTCCTCCGCAGACACCCCAAAACCCTCCGCCATGTAACGCCACTGTTCGGCATGCCTCTTCTCGATGCGGACGTTATCAATGAGAAACCCGCGGGAGATCGGATCATCGGTCTTGGTGATGTTCAACGCGATCCATTTGGGAAAGGTTTCAATGAAGGGATACAACTGAACAATCCATGCCTTCATCTGCTTTAGCGGAAGCGTGCCCGCTGACGCCTCCTGAACGAGTCTGCATTCCAGAATAGCCTTCCACTGAGGCGAGATGTACCGATCCAATTCCGCAACCCAAGCCGGATTAGGGGTAAACTTCATTCGTCCTTTTCGTCCTTTGTGGACTTCGACCGACGAAAGATCTTGCGGTCTGGCAGAGAGATCGGCGGCCTCTTGCGCCAAGGTGTCCTTTGCGACACGTATCGTCAGCAACGATTGCGCTTGCATGGCCGGATCCTGCTTGAGTTCCTGAACCGCGGAGAGCAGGATTTTTTGTTCCAACTCGCGAATCCTCGAAAACTTGATCCCGATCCCATGCGGTCCGACACTCCCCTCGCCAGCCTCGCGCCCAAAGGCCACCTGGCCCGCCACGTTCATATGACAAACGTCTTCCCCAAAAGAAAACTGGAGGGTAATCGGGGTGCCGGGTCGTAAGACGGCGGGGCTGGCGACCCCGAGACCGATCGGACTGATATCACGGGTGTATCCGGAGACCTCTTTCCCTTGGGTCTTGAAGCGGACCGGAATATTGATGGACGTTCGCTCGTGACGACGGACGTCACATGCGGGTCGTTGTCGACTCGGCGAGCCGATGCGTTCCTGATTGCCGCTAAGGGCGATCCGCGGATTGTCAAGCTCCTTCGAGACTCTTTTCCCCTGCCGCCCACCGAATGATTTGGAACTCATGTTGTGCCGCTCCCTAAGAACGAGATCATCCACCACATACAATAAGACGGATTTATAAACTAAGAGTGTGTAATATACTATATATATTTAATATTGGGAAGTAAAGAGTTAAAAAAAGTCTCCTTCTTCGGAGACTAGAGCTGGGTAAGGCGGTGTTTTTACACGAGTCTTGGGAGTGCAGCGGAAGCGCTCAACTTCCTTCGCTTTTCCATGTCGACCGTGATCGCCAAGATGGCGCTCTGCGCGAGGCCCAGCAAGGCCGTCACTTCATCGAACGACAGCACCGCTTCAGGATAGACGGTGGGGTTTTGGTACAGAGCGCGAATTTGCTCAAGCAGCGCCAAGATTTTGGGATCGCCGTCATTCCTCCGAAGGATTCGGATATAAGGCCCCCAATTGCGCGCCACTGGTTTGGGTTGTTTCTTCACCACAAGCCTATAGTATTCACGGACCACAGTTTCAGTGGCGCGAAGAATGTGGAACCCTGCAGCAGTCGGCAGGTCAACCGCCAGACATCTGCCGGCCTGCCGAATATCGGCAAGGGCTTGACCAGGAATCAGTTTCCTGGCTGCTTCTGGAAGGAGGTTTTCCGCCCGTCCGACCAGGTCCGGCGTAGAAAAGATTCCCTTCTGGGGAATGACATATGCGGTGAGGGACTGCACTTCAGCGGAAAAGACGGTCTCAAACTCTCTGACCCCGTTTGTGAGGTTATACACCTCGACATGGTCCAACTCCTTCTCCTGTCCTTGGGGAAGCGCTTTGAGCAACTTCGCTATCTCGCCCAGGAGCATGAGGCCGGCGGGCTTACACAGGACTAAAGGAACGACCCGGTCATTCAGAAAAGAAACCAACTCATTTTGGGCCTGAAAAAGGCGTGTGGCAGTTTCACTCAGCCTCGTCCCAACTTTTATTTCGGAGAGGGAATGAAGCATCGCGCCCAACCGGTAAAACTGATATTCGTTGACTGGTTCCATGCGTTCAACCTCTAGCGGGAGAACACGCGACTCTCGATGTTGGGACAACCCGCCCACGCTGTCAAGGGGTCCTTCGCCCAAGGGTATTCGACGAGGAGGAACAGGTTCGATCGGGTGGGCTCTCGCCATGTCCGGTTTTGCAACAACTGCCACGTACGCCTGGTTTGCGAATCCGGAATAAATCTGGGGGTGATCCGCTCCCCCAGCGATTAACAACATCGCCAGGTCCTGCTTGTCGAAGAACCGCCCCGTTCCCACCCCTTCAGCCCGCTTAATTTCGCTCAGCTTGATCAACAACTGCTGGGCGTCCTCGATGTCTTCCGACCGGTTGCCCCGCTGGAGGACATTACGATAAATCTGAAACAAGTCCGCGTGCGGTTTCAGACTTGTAATGAGCATCCGCCCTTTCGGTGCCAGCACGCGCAGGAGCTCTCCGATTGCGAACAGCGGATCCCCAAGATAGCTGATCGCCAGGTTGCAGACAATCCGGTCAAACTGGTTCTCGCGAAAAGGGAGGGCCGAGTTGAGGTCAGCACATACGAGTGCTCCTTCCATGAGCGAAGGTCCACTGCCTGTGGCCGGAGACGTTGCCTGAATTTCCGCCGCAACCCGCGACAAGTTGACCCTGGCCTTGGTAAGCGCGCTCTCGAGAAAGTCCACTCCGACATAGCGCACGAACCCTGTGCCCATCGCGGCTCCGGATCGCTGACGATACGCTTGATTGACCAATACCAGAGTGCCGTAACCGCCGGTACCGCATCCTGCATCTAAGATTCTTGCCTTTTCGGGAAGTGGACCCATCAGCCGGTAGATGTGGTCGAGGAATTGCCAGTAATCATAGACATTCACCAGATCGTCGAAGTGATCGAGGTAATCCCGCCAAAATTCCATCAAATCCGATTGCCCAATGGCTCGGACGGCTCGCACATGTTCACGTTCTCTGCGATGTTGGAGGCTGATCTCGCGCGCCGGTGGCTTCTTCAACTCTTTGTGGGAAGACCCGCGGTAAAGCCGTTCCATGCAGCAGACCACTATGTGTTGAAAGACTGCCCGAGTATTTCGAGGATTCTCATGCAGAACGTGCTGGGCGTCCGGGATGATATGCAACTTCGACGATGGTTCCCGCAATGCCGCCAGCACCTCTTTCACCCCTTCCAGTCGAACCCACGCATCATGTTCTGCCGTAAAGAGGAGCACCGGGACACGGATCTGTTGGGCATCCAGGACGGCGGTTTGTAAATTCGCATAGCCCTCCTTGATCGCGTCCGCCAAAAAGCGATCCGCGTCTACGTTTAACCCAAGCAGATTCATCACGCCCAGATGGACCCCGCGCAGAAACTTGATCATGTAGTCTTCTTGATGGGCCACCACTAACGTGGTCTGAAGATCAACCACGCTTGTAAGGAGCACCACCAGGTCTGCCCTGTGATCTTGGGCGGCTCGCTTCAAGGCAACACGACCGGACAGGCTCGCGGCGACCACCACGATCGGGCTGGTCGGCCAGACCTGTTTGGCGTAGTCCATGATGGCACGGAGGTCCTGATTCATGCTTGTCAGGGTAGCATCCACAACCTCGCCATCGCTCTCGCCGGCCTGGTTCGTGTAGTCAAAGCGCAGCACGTGAAACCCGTTGCCGGCAAAACAATAGGCTAAGAAGAGGTAGTCCTTCTTCGTCTCGCCGAACCCTGGAGCAATGATCACGAGAGGGGTACCTGGAACGATCTCCACAGGACTGTCGTGGCTAGCAACAATGCGCCGGCCGGCTCTATTGAGGCATTCCACAATGTTGCTTGTGATCGTGGCCGCCTCCGGTCTCTCGGCGAGCCAGTCGGGGAAGGTGAGGGCATGCTCGACAAGCTCCGCGATCTTTCGACGACCCTCGGTACGGTGATGGAGCAACCGAATACCGATGCGGTATGCGCCGGCCGAAGGCGACCCCATGAGGTCAACTGGCACAGTCGCAACTGGGGCGGTCCATGCGACCTCGCCGGTGAAGGTGTATCCGGAAGCATCTGACCGTATCACCCCCATCTGGCTCGATAAAACTTTTGGAAGAGACAGGTTCAGCAGAAACCGCTGACCAAGCAAGTCCGGCGGCACCGTCAGCCGAATACAGACACCGTTTACGCTCAAATTGACGGTCTGTGCGGGCAATTGCCCGATGCCCGGAAAGGTATCGCACGGTACGACATGAAGAGGAATCGCAAGGTCCGCGCGGGGTACCAGCCGGCGTTCAGGTGAGCAGATCCCTGCCTCAACAGGAGAAGCAGGGCGGCTTCCTGTTGCGTGGACCGCTTCGGTTCCAGCCGAGCTGATTTCAAGGAGGTGGTCCATGGTCTCATGAGGCAGAAACGAGCCGATGATCTTTACCGAGACAGATTGCTCCCGCAGTCCGTCGAGGAGAGATGCAAAAATTTGTTCTTTCGTCGCGGCCAATTTTTCGAATTCGACGGCCAGGCCCAATGCTCGTTGGTTAGCGCCCGCTGTTCGCGGACTTGTTGCCTCACGGAGGTCCCGGATTCTCCCACGGATCTCCAACATCCCTGCTTGAGTGAGAAGCCCCAATTGGATCGGTTGGTCCTCGGTGACCGAGACCGGTTCGTCGAAGATCATATAGACGCCGCCGAGACTCAGGTTTAAAGCGGTTCCTTGCCATGTCGCGCCATTCAGGCTGATGCTGGCTTCCAGCCGAATCTCGATTCGAGGCGAACGACGGTCCATCGGTTTAGGCATAGCCGCTAGGCTCCAAATCCGAGAGTCAGAGGGGAAGGCCTGCTGAGAAACCAGGAGTATTCACAAATGAAGTTGACGAGGAAGGCGGGTAGGTTCGAACTAGTGCTTCTCAGTTTTACATAAACCCCAAGATATTGCGGCATGTGATCAGTAATGCCACAAGGCTACCACCCTATCCATATAAAAACAAGGGCTTTGCTTTCCAACTGTGACGATTGGGTCGGATTACCCTAGATGGGCAACCAAAACCTGGAGCAACGAGAAAGGGGCCTTAGTAGTATTACTGGAGGTCTTCGATGTCCAACGTAGTGATCGGGGCACACGATGATCCGAAGATGCAACGGTTCCCTGGGAACGAGCAAGCGAGGTTTGGAGGCGCCGAGCGGGTTCGAACCGCTGCATCGCAGTTTTGCAGACTGCTCCCTTAGCCACTTGGGTACGGCGCCTCGTCCGGGATTATAGACGGATCATTATAAGCGGCACAAGCCGCGAGGAACCGGCACTTGCAGATTAAACCTTCAAGACCGAAATTTCTTTCTTGGAGGAATCGCCGTGTCCGTTGCCCTTGTCTCCGGAGCCGCCCGCTTCCCGCTCCTTGGCCATGATCTCGATCTCGGAGAGCAACGTTTCCATCAACTCCTCGGACTTGACCTTCCGGATCAACTTCCCTTCTTTGAAGAGGATTCCGTGGCCCCCATGGCCCTCGCCGCCGGCGATGCCGATGTCGGCCTCCTTGCCCTCCCCGATCCCGTTGACGACACAGCCCAGCACCGACACCGTCAGCGGAACCCGGATGTGCCCCACCCGTTTCTCGATCTCGTTGGCGAGCTTGACCACGTCGATCTCCACCCGCCCGCACGTCGGGCAGGCGATGACGTTGACCCCGCGGTGGCGCAGCTCAAGCGTCTTGAGGATCTCAAACCCGACTTTCACTTCTTCCACCGGATCGGCCGCCAGCGACACGCGGATCGTGTCCCCGATCCCGTCGGCCAGGAGCATGCCGATGCCGATCGAGGACTTGATGGAGCCGGTCAGCAACGTGCCAGCTTCCGTAACACCCAGATGCAAGGGATAATCGGACTGTAGGGCAAAGAGCCGGTACGCGTCCACCATCAAGTGAACGTCCGAGGCCTTAAGCGACACCTTCATGTTCGTAAATCCGATGTCCTCCAGCGCATGCACGGCGTTCAGCGCGGACTCCGCCAGAGCCTCGGCAGTGGGATACCCGTATTTCGTCAGTAGCTCTCGCTCGAGCGAGCCACCGTTTACGCCGATCCGCAACGGAATATCCCTCTCCCGCACGGCCTTGACGACTTCCTCGACCTTCCACCAGGCCCCGATATTGCCTGGATTGATCCGGACACAGTCCACGACCTCCGCGGCCTTCAGCGCCAGGCGGTGATCGAAGTGAATGTCGGCGATGACCGGAATCGTGGCCTGGGCCTTGATGGCGGGCAGCGCCCGCGCCGCTTCGGAAGTGTTGACCGTCACGCGGACGATTTCGCACCCGACCTGCTCCAATTGGTGGATCTGCTCGACCGTGGCTTTCACATTAGCCGTGTCCGGCGTGGTCATGGACTGGACCACCACCGGCGCGCCCCCGCCAATGGGAACACGCCCGACGCGAACCTGTTTCGTCTTCCGGCGCGTGATGAACATGCCTAGCGGTGCTCCTCCACTCCCATGGTGGCTGTCGCCAGCAAGGCCTTGGCCTCTTCGTAGATGCCGTCCGCCGTCAAGCCGTACTGGACGCGCAGGATGTCCTGCGGTCCCTGCTCGATATAGTGATCAGGCAGGCCAATCACCTTCGTCGGAAGGTTGATGATCCCCTGGTCGGACAGCGACTCCAGGACGGCAGACCCGAACCCACCCATGCGGCAACCTTCCTCGACGGTCACCAGACACTTGACCTGGCTTGCAACACGTCCGATCAGCGCATGGTCCAAGGGCTTCACAAAGCGCGCGTTAATCACGGCCACCGAGATGTCCTCCTCGGCCAGCCGTTCCGCCGCCCGAAGGGCAGGGACGACCGTGATGCCGATCGCGACCAGTGCCACATCGCAACCCTCCCGCAGCAGTTCGCCCCGCCCGATCGGCAAGACCGTGGGAGACGGCTCCAGGTCCACTCCCCATCCGCTGCCGCGCGAGTACCGGACAGCGGCCGGCCCGTTGTGGCTCAGACAGGTCCTGATCATGTGTTGCAGTTCGTTCTCGTCCTTCGGGGCCATCACGACCATATTCGGCACCTGCCGCAGATACGCAAAATCGAAGGCCCCATGATGGGTCGTCCCGTCTTCGGCCACCAGCCCCCCCCGGTCAACACAGATGGTAACGGGCAAGTTCTGGGTCGCCACATCATGCACCACCTGATCGAAGGCCCGCTGCAGGAAAGTGGAGTACATGGCCACGACCGGCCGGGCCCCTTGTGTGGCCAGACCGGCCGCAAAGGTCAGCGCGTGCTGCTCGGCGATCCCTACATCATGAAACCGGTCGGGGAACTCCTTTTCGAAAGCGCTCAATCCCGTGCCTTCGCACATGGCCGCTGTAATTGCGACGATGCGTCGGTCCTCACGGGCCAACCGGCAAAGGGTCTTGACGGCCACAGTGGTATAAGAGGGAATTGTGCCTTTCTTCACAGGGCGGCCGGTTTCCCGGTCGAATGCCGGACAGGCGTGAAACCAGACCGGATCGTTCATCGCCGGTTCGTACCCGAGACCCTTCTTCGTGATCACGTGGAGCAGCGTCGGGCCCTTCAGCTTCAGCACATTCTCCAAGGTCGGCAGGAGATGCTCAAAGTTGTGGCCGTCAATCGGGCCGACGTACCGGAATCCTAGTTCCTCGAACAGAAGCCCCGGCAGGATAAGGCCCTTGGCCAGCTCCTCCGCGCGATGCGCCATCTTCCCGATTTGACCGCCGATTCCCGGGATCGACCTGAGAAGATGGCCCGTCTCTGCCCTCACCCTCGTCACGAACTCTCCGGTAAAGGTGCGATTCAGGTAGGCCGACAGCGATCCGACGTTCTTGGATATGGACATCTGGTTGTCGTTGAGGATGATCACCAGATCCTTGTGGAGTCCACCCGCGTGCTCCATGGCTTCCAGCGTCATCCCTGAAGTCATCGCGCCGTCACCGACCACACAGACCACCTTGTGCCCCTGTTCTTCAAGGTCCCGCGCGACCGCCATCCCTACGGCCGCCGACACGCCGGTCCCGGCGTGGCCCGCATTGAACGTATCGAACACGCTCTCTTCGCGTTTGCAGAAGCCGCTGAGGCCCCCGTACTGTCGAAGTGTGGGAAACTCCTCGCGACGCCCTGTCAGGAGCTTGTGGGTATAGGCCTGGTTGCTGGTATCCCAAACAATCTTGTCCATGGGTGTCTCCAGCAGGTAATGCAACGCCAGGGTGAGTTCCACCACCCCCAGGTTCGAGGCCAGATGCCCACCATTCGTGGCCGTCACCGAAATGATCTGCTCGCGGATCTCCTCGGCCAGGACGGGCAGTCGCTGACGCGGCACCCGCTTCAAATCGGCAGGACTGTTGATGGCTTGCAGGATGGGCACGGCTTCGACCTCTCAGTGATTCTCTTCTTCGAGCATTTCGTGCATTCTCACACCGCTCCGACAGGCTGTCAAGCAATCGCCTCTTTCTACTTGTGCGGGAACCGATACGTCAGGACCGTCGCCAGCGTGAAGTCGGCGGCGGAATCTCTGATAAAGTCCAGGTTCTCCACGCCATAGATTTGCCACAGGAAATTCGGCGTGAAACGATAGCCGAAGGCCAGCACGGCTTCGGTGACTCCGTGATCCAGCAGCTTGAGCCCGGTGTTGCCGAACGGCGACTGGTAGTAATCAAATTGGCCCGTGATGGAGAACTTCGGCGTGACCATGAACTCCAGGCCCGACACCGAGGTGAAGTAGCTCCGTAGCGCCAGTCCGAGGTAGTGCCCGGTAGGCAACACCTCATTCACATTGAAATAGAGGGCCGCCCGGTTCCAGAAGGCCTTCTGCAGCGCCAGCCCGACACCCAAATCGGCCACCCCTGTCCCGAACGCGCGCGTTTGGTCTCCAATCGGCACTTTCAACGCCAGCCGGAGCGCTATCGCCGGGGCGTACTTCCCCTCGGCAACCAGGAGGGTCTTGGTGTGCAGTACGGCATCGGCGAGTCCAAAGGCGCCGTTTGTTCCTTTCACCAACTTCTGGCCGTTTCGGCTGAGGAGATACGCGAACCCGGAATTCTTGAGTTGCTGGCGAAGGGGGGCCGGCCGGTCAACGAGATGCTCCACGGCCGTGACCAATCCGTCGATTCCGCCTGAATGGTGATAGCGCGAGGCCAATTCGAGCCCCACCTCCGTGCCGTCCATGGCCCCGTAGCGAATGGCCAAAGCCGAGCGAAGCTGATTCAGCTTGAGCACAGCATTGAAGGTCGGCGTCACGCCACGCAAGACCGTCGAGGTCTCGGCAACGTCGGCGCGCACGCTGAGTTCGTCCCTCTGCAACGGGACCGCCGACTCCCCCGGCATCTGAAGCGACAGCCCTTGGAGAGGTTGGTAGTTGCGAACAGGCACCAGACCCTGGCCAACAAACAGGTCGGCGGCCCTTGCCCCGGCAGGCACCCCCATCAGCGCCACCATCAGAGCGGCCAGCGTGGTCTTGACGTTCACCTGCATCCCCACCTCCATGGGCTAAAACGGAAAGTCCAGTCCTGCAAAGACCGTTTGGCCTTCGTTGCCCGTCGCGAAATCAACCCGGCCCACCACATTGGGACGCGCGATCGCCCGAAAGCCGATGCCGGGATTGGCCTCATACTGGGAGAAGGCACGGTAGCGGAAGGTGTTCGTCACTTTCCCGACGTCGAGGAACGGCGCCGTCTCAACCTCGGCGACGGTCCCGAATATCCGCAGGTGAAACAACTGAATCCGCTCTTCAAAGTTCAAGACAATGGCATGATTATCAACGAACCGGCCGACGCCGAAGCCTCGCAACGAATTCTGGCCCCCGAGACTGCTCCGTTCGAAGAACGGAATTTCCGCGCCGCCGACCGTGGCCTCCAGCCTCCCCCGAAACACAAAAGTGTACTTCTTGGTCTCATTCGGGATCAGTGTTCGGTATTCAGCCCCATAGCGGCTGAACACGGTATTGGTATCGGCCGTCAAGGACTGTGCCAGTTCCAGAAACATCGTGAAATAGGTTCCGATCGTCGGGGTCAGCGTGTCGTCGCGCGTATCGCTGAGAAACGCCAACTGGTGTCCCGACACCGTCGCGCCCCCCGTCCCTTTGATCGTCGGAAACACCGCTCGCGTGAACGGCAGATCGGGCACTCCCCCGAGCTTCACTTCCACATTCCGCAGTCGTTCCGTCCACGTGAACCGCCGGCTGGGTCCGACATACAGGCCTACCGTGACATGGCCGAGGAGCTCGCGGTCGGTATAGTTGGTCTCATTCGCCTCCGAAGTCTGATTGCCCAACCCGAAGAACCGGGCCGTCGCGTTCTTGAAGAACCCCGCACTCGCCTCCAAACTGAATCGTCCCCCCAGGAAATAACGATTCTTGTACGTCCCAATGAACTTGCGCTCGATCTTCTCCGTCACCGACGCGATCAGCTTGAATTCTTCTCCCCGCGTCGGATACCTGAACAGGTTGATCGTCGCCCGCGACCCCAGGAACTCGTTGTGGATATACATCGGAGCGAGGATTTGCGTGATGCGGCCCTCGTCGTCCGCGAAGAGGTACGGCACGATGACGCCAACGTCCACGCCGTCGTTTCTCGCGGTCGCCACGGCCGGAATGACGAAAAAGGTCTCCTCCTTGGCATGCACCGATGCCCACGGGAGCACGAGCCACGCCAGGGCGCACGCCCAACAAACATGGAAGCCGCGTCGGAGACGTTCCACCGGACTCCATTGGATACGGTTGATTCGACCTCGGGCGCTTAGGGGGCCTTGATGGCCTCGGATTTCTTCCGCAACTGCTTGGCCAATGCCTCAAACGATTCCTTACTGAGAATCCGCTTGAACTGTTCGCGATAGTTCTGGACGAGGCTGGTGCCCTCTACAACCACGTCGTAGACGCGCCACTCTTCAGAATTCTTCTGGAGCCTATAATCAATATCAATCACGGACTTCCCGTTATCAATCTTGGTCCGGACTTCCGCGTAGTCGTCGCTGACGAGTTCCTTCAGGTATTGCACCTTCTCGCCGGAATAGTTCTCGATCCGACCGATGTAGGTATTGATCAGCATCGTCTGAAAATCGCTCACGAAACTCTTCTGCTCTTCCGGCGAGCGCTTGGCCCATTCCCCCGTGAGGGTCCGCTTGGCCATTTCGGCGTAATTGAACCGCTGGCCGATGATCTGCTCGAGCATTTTTCGGCGCTCTTGTTTCTTCTCCGGTTTCTTCAAGTTCGGGTCCTCCAAAATGCGGATTACCTCATCAATGGTCTTCTTGACTGAGTCGGCTGGAGGCCCTGCCCAGGCCGGGGCTGCGATCATCACGCCCGCACCCAGCCATCCCGCCAATATCACCACCACCCAGAAATCTCTGTACTGTCGCATCACCTCATCTCCCTTTGGATTGCCGGCTGCGCCGCTCGCTCGGCGCGCCTATTTAACATTTCCATGAATGAACTCTCCGATCAGCGCCTCCAGATCAACCCCGGATTCGGTGTCGCGGATCTTTCCCCCGGGAGCCAGCAGTTTCTCCGATCCACCGGGGGTGATCGACACATATTTGTCGCCGATCAGGCCGCGGGTCTTGATTGACGCGATCGCATCGCCGTACACCGTGACCCCGGGCTGAAGCGAGAGGAGCACAGCGGCCCTATCGCCGTTCAATCCGATCCGTTTGACTTGGCCGATCTGTACGCCGGCGATTTCGACCGTGGCGCCCGTTTTGAGCCCCGCCACCGAATTGAACTCGGCTACGATCTCCATCTGGTTCCCGCCTCCGATCACTTCCAGTTTGCCGAGCTTAACCGCCAGGTATGTTAAAGCCGCGATGCCTACTAGGACAAAAACTCCGACGATCATCTCCAGTTTGGTGTCGGTCACGGTCATCGCGCTCCCTGGACAGCTCCCGACGGGACGACCTCGGGCTTTCCCCCGACATTGATGAACTCACGCACGGCCGGGTGTCGCGTACGCTGGAACTCGTCCGAGGGCGCCATCTCGACGATCACCCCGTCCAACAGCATCGCGACATAGTCAGAAATGCCGAAGACCTCCGGGATCTCGTGGCTCACCATGACGGCCGTGAACCCGAACCGCCGCTGGGTCTCGACGATCAGGTCGTGAATAGTCCTCGCTAGGAGCGGGTCCAGGCCTGTGGTGGGTTCATCAAAGAGCATGATCTCCGGCCCCATCACAAGCGCCCGCGCCAATCCTGCCCGCTTCCGCATGCCCCCGCTCAACTCGGCGGGGAACTTGTGTCCCATCCCCGTCAGCCCCACCTGCTCCAGCATCTCTAGCACTTTCCGTTCAATCTCAGGCTCGCTCAGCTTCGTCTTCTCGCGCAAGGGGAAGGCGACATTTTCAAAGACGGAGAGCGAGTCGAATAGCGCCGCTCCCTGAAAGAGCATCGCGAATTTCTTCCGCAACTCGTTGAGGTCATGCGCCCCCAACTGCGCGATGTCGGTCCCGTCCACCAGCACCTGGCCACGATCCGGCTTCAGAAGGCCGATGATATGCTTGAGCAAGACGCTCTTGCCGCCCCCGCTTTGACCGATCACCGTGGTCAACTTGCCCCGGGGAATCTCCAAATGAAGACCTTTCAGCACCGGTTGCCCGCCAAGCTTCTTTTCCACCCCTACGAGCCGGATGGCCGGCGCGGATGCCTCTGTAATTTTCACTGCGCCTGCGGCCTCCGTAGTCGCGAGGTCTTGGCCGAGTGGCGTTTTCACATTAATACCGAAGTCAGAAAATAGTCCCAGATAAGGATGAGCACGGAGGACAGCACGACCGCCTCGGTGGTGGCCTTCCCCAGCCCTTCAGCGCTCATGGTGGTATGGTAACCCTTATACGTGCACACCCAGGCCACGATCAAGCCAAAGCTCAGCGACTTGAGAATTCCGCCGTAGACATCCTTCCACTCGACGCTGGATTCCATCGAGCTGGTATAGGACCCCGAGCTCACTCCCAAGAGTTCGACCCCGACCAGGTAACCTCCATAGATGCCGATGACGTCGAAGATCGAACCCAACAACGGCATGATGAGCACGCTGGCCAGGACTTTGGGCGCAATCAGGTACTGCATGGGGCTGACGGCCATCGTGTCCAAAGCGTCAATCTGCTCGGTGATGCGCATGATCCCGATTTCAGCCGTCATGGCGGAGCCCGCCCGCCCCGTCACCATGAGCGCCGACAGCACCGGCCCCAGCTCACGGATCATGCTCAAAGCGACAGCCGACCCTAGCAACCCCTCGGCCCCGAACTTCCGCAGCGAGTAATAGCCCTGAAGCCCCAGCACCATTCCGGTAAAAGAGCCGGTCAGCACGATCACGAAAAGGGACTTCACCCCGATGAAGTGGACCTGCTTCAGGACCTGCAGAAGCCGAAAGGGGGGGCGAACCATCCAGGAAAAGGTGCTGATCAGGAAGACCATCATGCGCCCCATCTCGCTGAGGAGCGAGAGGGAGCCCCGGCCGCACCGAGCGACCGCCGTTGCAACCATCAGAGTGCCTCCATTGTAACCGGCGCATCCGAACCGGTGGGAAGCCACTGCGATTCGAGGACGATGACCAAGGCGCAGAAGAATCGTCTCAGCCTCTCCGCAGCATAGTCCGTGTCCCGTTTCATCTGATAGAGCGATCGGAGGATAGACGGATGCCTTACGATGTGGGTGATCCCCCGAACCGGTCCACGAGGAGCAAGCCACACGTTGAAATCCATCGGGAGATCGTCTCCGGCTCGATCAGAAATCACTCGGGCAAGTAAAAAGGGTATTCCGGCCGAGGTAGCCGCGCTGGCGATGGCGGCGCTTTCCATATCAACTGCAACGGCTCCGCTGGCTTCCCCCAGCGCCCGCTTCTCGCTTGTCCGCCAGACCACGCGTTCCACGGTTACGATGGATCCTTGCGCCCAGGTAACGCCGGCCTCACGGGCCGCCATCCGCGCCGCTTGAAGCAACGCCGCATCGGCCTGAACGGCCGCCTGCGTTCTCTCCCGAGACCAATCCAGAGACTCGGTCCCAAGGATCACCTCACCGATTCCTGCGTGTCCCAAAGCGCCCGCATAGCCCGTGGAGATCACCGCATCCGGAGCCAACGCGAACACAGCCGATTCGCTGACCTCACGCGCATGGGCGGGACCGATCCCGGTCCTGATCAGATGCACTTCGACCGCGCCGGTCCGACCAACCTCATGGCGGAAGGATTCCAGGCAACCACGTCGTACCACGCTGAGCGAGGCGCGCGCCGGCGCCAATTCGCGTCCGGAAGCCGCCAGCACAGCGATCCGTCGCATCGTCATGATCCGAATCGGTATTGCCCGTGGAGCCTGTTCTGCTCCCGGATTTCATCCGCGCGAGACCGGCCGCGCGACTTGAGAGACCGGTACATCGCCAGCGCCCACAAGGGAAAGAACTGGCTGTAGCCATGGTAACGAAGGTAAAAGACGCGCGGAAATCCGGTACCGGTGTGATGGCGCTCCGGCCAGAAGCCCCGCGCATCCTGGTGCTTGAGCAGGTAGTTCACACCGCGCACTACGCTGATGGTATCCACCTCGCCCGCACAGAGCAGCCCGATGAGGGCCCACGCGGTTTGGGAGGGCGTGCTCTCCCCGACCCCATGCGCATCGGCCTCCGCATAGGAGAGACAGGACTCGCCCCAGCCGCCGTCGGAGTTCTGCTTGGAAACGAGCCACGCCACCGCACGGCGGACATAGTCAGCCTGCATATCTTCCCCAATGGCTTTCAAGCCGGCGAGCACGGACCACGTCCCATAGATGTAATTGACGCCCCACCGCCCGTACCAGGACCCGTCCTTCTCTTGGTTCTCCCGGAGGAAGCGCAGCGCCCGCACCGCCGAAGGGTGGGACCGGTCATACCCTAAGGCTCCGAGCATCTCCAATTCACGCCCCGCAAGATCGGCCGTGCTGGGATCGAGCAGTGCCCGGTGGTCTGCAAAGGGAATGTGGTTCAAAAACATCTTATTGTTGTCTTTGTCGTAGGCGCCCCACCCCCCGTCGCTTCCCTGCATGGCCAGGGTCCACCGCATCCCGCGCCTCATGCCCTCGGGTAAGGGGTCCGATTCCGGCATGGCGATCTTCGACAACGCAATGACCACGGCCGCCGTATCGTCATTGTCGGGATAGTGTTCATTCTCAAACTGGAAGTACCATCCGCCCGGCTCGGCTTGCGGGGACGAGACGATCCAATCCCCAACCTTCTTACACTGCCGCGAGAGAATCCAACGAGCGGCCTGGACAAGCGCGGGGTGATCATGCGGCAACCCGCTCTCGATCAGGCTACTGATGGTCAACGGCGTGTCCCAGACCGGTGAAAAGCAGGGCTGGAGATGCAGGGTAGCCCCCGAGTCCACTTCAAGGGCTTCGATTTCGCCGAAGGCTTTGCGCACGAGGGAATGGCTCACCGCATATCCCAAACAGCTAAGGGCCACGACCGAGTTCGCCATCGCCGGATAGATAGCCCCTAGCCCGCCCTCTCCCTCCATCCGATCGAGCATCCACCGGCCTGCCTGCTCGACGGCTCTCCTCCGCAGCCTCTGGGGGACCATCTGGTCGTACATCCTTAGGACCCCATCGAGCGAAATAAAGAAGTTGCGCCACGTGAACCAGCGACGGTCCTTCCGAAAAGGGGGCTGGCGCCGGAAGTTGACCAGTTCGCGGGCCGTGCAATACAGTTCGTCTATGCCCTGTTCCCTGGGAATCCGACAGACGGGCTTCATGCTGAAAATAATCAACAACGGGACCAGGACCGCGCGAGACCAATAGGAGAGGTCATAGAGACTGAACACGAACCGAGGCGGTAGGAGGATCAACTCCACTGGCATCGTGGGGATTCCGCGCCAGTCATACTGGTCGAAGAGCGCGAGCGCAATTTTGGTAAAGACATTCGCCCCGACAACCCCGCCCTTGCTTTGGATCACGTCGCGGGCTTTCACCATGAAGGGTTCGGTGGCGGGCACTCCGGCCAGCTTGAGGGCGAAGTAGGCCTTCACCGAAGCGCTGATCTCAGCGGGCCCGCCGTGGTAGATCGGCCACCCGCCTTCGGGTAGCTGGGTCTCGATCAGGTATCGGACGGCCTTGCGTTCCTTCTCCGGGTCCCGTACGCTCAGGAACCGGCGCAGCATGAGATATTCAGAGGTGAGCGTCGTGTCGGCTTCCAGTTCGTGGACCCAGAACCCGGCCTCCTCCTGCCGTCCAAGCAGCCACTGCTGGCTGCGTCGGATGGCCTCGTCAAGGACCGCCCCATGCTGGACGACATGGCTCGGCTCAGAACGTCCCGGGACGATCGGCGTTTCAGGCGCGACGTGAGGATTGCCGGCGACCAGGTGCAAGAACCGGTTCGCATTGCGCCGGGCACGCTGCTGAACGCGCACAGGTGCAACCGAAAACAGCCTTTCGGACAAACTGGTCAGGAGACCAAGCAACCGCTTCATGACACTCTTCTGGCTAGGCTGAGACGATTTGTCCGCCGCCCTGCATGCAGGCAGCTATGAACGAGACACATAGAATTGCAAGTATATCGCAAATAGGGGCAAGCGTGTCAACAATTCTACCCATGCAACTCTTTCAATTCACGCAGGTTTTGCACATGAAGGAGAGCAGGTTAGGCGTGGGCGAGGAGCTTGTTCAAGCGGACGGAGACGTAATTACTTCGGATGGGGGATGATATCGAGCAAGTAGTAGGTATCGCCCTCAATCGTGAAATAAAACCGCCATCCTACGTTGACACGCGCCTGCCAGATGCCCCGTGCCTCATCGTACTTTTTCGATCGCAGGGAAGGGTGGCGGAGATCACCGCTTAAGAAAACGGCTCGCCGGTCAAATGCCCGCTGGATGTTCGGGGGAGCGCTCTCATAACTCTTACGGAAGCGCTCTGTGTAGAAGAGGCGCATTACGCCTTTTTCAGTTTCTGCTCCTTATGTAAAGAACGAACCATCTCCTTGCTAGAGCCGAACGGTCCATGGACCCGACCCTTCTTGATGTCATACAGGCCCTCAGCCAGACGTACCTCGATCCGCTTGTCAACCAGCGTCTTGGGTGTCAAGACGACCTTACCTCCTCGAACTTCCACCTCCAGGTAATCTCCCGGCTTCAGCCCGAGATGGTCATGGACTGTCTTGGGTATTACCACTTGACGACTGATCCCAAGCTTCACGGCTGCCATGATGCTTTTCCTCCTGAGGTTGTATTTCCATAGATTTGTATTTCCATACTACCTGGACTCCGGCAAAAGTGTCAAGAAGAGGGAACGTTTTCCTTGGGCTCGGCCTCCGGGGTGATGACGATGCCGCCGGGAGCTTTCTCCTGAGTGCAGGAAATAGGGGTGGGATCAGCGGGCTCGGGCTGTCAATTTTTGATGAATCTGACACCCGCTTTGGTACCCGAGGTTGCACGATTGTTTCGCGTCCTTCAGGGCATTCGCCATGTCACCCTTGTGGTAGTAACTTCCCCCTCTTTCGTAATAGGCCTTCCCGCTCTCCGGATGCAGGTCTATAAACCGAGTCCAGTATGCTGCAATCGTGTCCCATTCGCCTTTCGGAGCGAGAAGAGCATCCAAGGCCTCGTATGACTCAATCATGTCGGGATTCACTTCAATTGACGCCTTTAAATCCCTGAGCGCAAAGTCATTCATCCCGATCTTGGCTAAAACAGCGGCCCGCCAGTAATAGGCTTCCCCACTTCGTGAATTCAGCTCCAGCGCTTTCTCTAGTTCATCTTGCGCCTCAACGAATTTGCCGCTCTGGAGCAGTCTTCGACCTCGGGAAATATGCGCCGTACTGCGGAATAGCCCATTGACCCCTTGAAAGTCTGTTGAGTCGCGGACCCACTGAGCGTCCAGAGGCCAGGTGGAAAACCGCCAGCGCGCATTGGCAGCACGCCGCTCGGCCAAGGGGTGGGTAGAGAGTAATTCCCCGAGTGGACCCTCATGGCGCTTCTGCCACAAAAGGTCGAGAAACGTGGCCACGCCTTCCGGGTGATAACCCGCCAAGTACAGGTAATCCACAGCCAGGTCATCGGCTTGTTGTTCTTCCCAACGACTATATGAGAGCTCTCCCAGCTGCGTCATCAGGCCCGTGACGGGGGAGGCGACGGGGCCGAACACCAACGTACCTCCCACGGCAATCGCGCCTTCAACAAGCTGACTCTGTGACAACTGTTTGGTTCCGTGGCGCGCCACCACATGCCCAATCTCATGAGCAAGGACACCCGCCAATTCCCCTTCATTCCGAGCGGCAAGCAGCAGCCCCAGGTTCACATAGATAAAGCCTCCTGGGAAGGCCTGCGCATTGATCGCTTCCGTGTTCAGGATCCGAAACCGGAACTGAAAGTCGGGAACAGCCGCAACGGCGGCTATGCGTTCGCCAAGCTGTTGGAGATAGACGTTGAGGGCAGGATCTTTCACGATCGGATTTTTCGATTGAAATCGTTCTGCCCATTCCTTGCCCAGCCGCTTATCGTCGTCAACTGAGTAAAAATTCAGTCGGGCGTGCGTCAACCCGTGCGTCAGGTCCACATAGGGGACCAGCAGAAGCATCACCGTGGCAAGGCCCAATGCCACAATGAGCGCCTGAACCCGGTCGGTGGTCGGTGGCAATCTCATGTTATTGGGAAGCCGCGGCATTGAACTTGACCGTCTGCTTTTTAATAAACTCGCTCAAATCGCAGACCCGGCTGACATTTCCTGCCACGTCAAACATCAGATAAATCGCCTGCGCCATAGACTTCATGATGAGGTAATAGACCGCTCCTACCAGACACACTCCAATACCCGAGCCCACCCTCGCAGCAAGTGGGGCCTCGTTGGCCAGTGCAACAATTCCTATCAGGATCATCGAACCGAGAACGAGCGGCGCCAAGATGGTATAGAGTCTGGCAAGGGCGCGCAACGCTCGATAAGGGCGCTCTCGTCCGTCGGAGCGACGGCGATTCAATTCCGCATCTTGGCTGGTGTGTGTTGTGACTTGAGCTGCAGACGAGGTTTGATCCAGCATGAGAGCCTCCTTGTCTCCGTTGCAGTCAGTGGTGGGGTCAGGCTTTGATATCTTAACATTCTTTCGCCTCGCTTCCTGTTCAAAAAGATTATCAAGATATCAAAGCCTGACCCCATCCCATCCCCCTGCTACATCACGCGTGGGCGTGGGCGAGGAGCTTGTTCAGGCGGACGGAGACCAGGGAGGAGACGCCGGCTTCTTCCATCGTGATTCCGTACAGCGAATCGGCCATTTCCATGGTCTGCTTGCTGTGGGTGATCACGATGAACTGGGATTGCCTGGAGAGCTCTCGCAGGACCCTGGTGAAGCGCAGCGTGTTTTCCTCATCCAGGGGCGCATCAATCTCGTCCAGGACGCAGAACGGAGTCGGCCGGATCAGGAAGCTGGCGAAGATGAGCGCCATCGCCGTCAACGCCCGCTCCCCACCCGACAGCATCGAGATATTCTTCAGGCGTTTCCCCGGCGGTTGAGCCACGATATCCACGCCGGGCTCGGTCGCTTCCTCATCCTCCACCAGGATCAACTCGGCCCGACCGCCTTCAAAGAAATTCCTGAACACCTCGTTGAACTTGGTCTGGAGATCCTGGAAGGTATCCAAGAAGAGCTGCTTGGTGGTTTTATTGATGCGGGCGATGATGCCCTTCAACGAGGCAATGGATTGTGTAAGGTCCTCCTCCTGGGTCGTCAGGAAGCGGAGGCGCTCTTCCAATTCGCGATGCTCATCAATCGCCAGGATGTTGACAGGGCCCAGCTCCTGGAGGCGTCCTCGCTTCTGCGCGAGCTTCTCACGGACTGTTTCAATGGCGGGTTGTTCGCCGTTTCCAAGTTCAGCCACGGCGGCGCTGTAACTGACTCCGTACGTTCCCGTCAGTTGGGCATCAAATCCCTCCAGCCGGGTCTGCGCCTCTACGCGCCGCATGCGCACCGATTCCTGCCGGCGATGGATCTCGTCAAGTCCATGCCGGAGCTTGTTCCAGTCAGTTTCCAGCGCGCGGACCCTGCCGACCTTGCCGGCCTGCGCTTCCTGCGCCCCGGTCAGCCGTTGACGGATTTTCCCGACCTCCGCCTGGGTACCCGGCACTGTCGCTTCGATCTGCCGTCGTTCGGCTACGGCCTCCGCGTAACCGGCCTGAAGCCTCGCGATTTCTGTCTCCAATTCCCGGATCCGCGCTTCCCGCTGTGCGGACGCAGCTTCAATCCGAGCAACCTCGGCCCGGGCCTGTTCCAGCCGATCCCGCAATCCCGCCACTTCCACCCGCACATTGGCGACGGATGACTGCTGCTGCGCGACCGAAGCCTCGCTTCCCGAGACGGCCTTCTGCCGTTCCAACAACGACTGTTCCGCCGCCACCCGCTCTGCCTCCAGCCGTTGGAGCTCGTCCAGACCTGCCCGCTCGGCAACGGCCAACGCGGCAAGTTCGGCCCGCGCCCCTTCCCCTTCAGCCTTGAACACTTCGATCCGTTGCCGACACTGGGCGAGGTCCTGCTCGCCCCGTTGCTCATCCTTGCGCTCGCCCACCAGAGCCATCTCCAACTCACGGACCTCGGTCTCCAATGACCCCAAGCGCGCAGAATCTCCGGCCAGCGACGCCACCAAGGTTTCCCGCCGCGCCTGGGCGGCATGTAGATCCCGCTCCAGTTCGTTCACTTGCACCGCCAGGGACTTCAATTCGCGGTCACGGCCCATGGTCCCGATCACAGCCCCGACAGGGCCTCCGATGATCATGCCGTCCGGCGCGATCATTTCACCACTCAACGTCACCAACAACGCCTGCACGGCTTCCGTCATGCCGTGCCATAACCCGACGGCCTGCTCCAGCGTCCTGACCACCACCACGCCGGCCAGGAGATGCGCCACAAGGATCTCGTACCCCTTTCTCGCAGCCACCAACTCCTGCGCGAGTCCCACCACGCCGGTCCCTTCAAGGCGGACGGACGAGGGAGCGCCGAACACCCGCGGGCGCTTGGGGATGAAAGTGCCGCCTGCTATGCCTCGTCCTTTGAGCGTCCCCAGCAACTGCGCCGCCTCCGCCGGCCCTTCAACAAGCGTTCCCAGCAGCCGATGGCCGAGGACTGCTTCGATCGCGCGCTCGTACTCTGTAGGAACCGAGAGCACCTGGGCCACGGTCTCTTTCAGCAGGTCCGCGCTTTCGGGCAGTTGGGCGGCAGACTCGCGGGTCACGGATTGAAGGACCTTCTGTCGGGCGACCGCCACGGCCAACTCTTCCTGAAGACGGCTTGCCTGTTGTTCGGCGCCTGAAAGTTCGGCCTTGAGACGCGCAACTGACTCCGCCAGACCGGCGCGCGCGGCTTGGGTCTCTGCCAGTCGTGCTTCGGTGCGGGTTCGCCGTTCGATGCACGCCGCCAAGGAGGCCGTTACGGTTTGAAGAGCCGCATCGGTCTGGGCCCGTTCCTGTTCTGTTCGTTCGGTCTGCCGGCCAAGCTCGGCGGCCCGTGTCCGGTCATTGTCAAGACGGCCGGCCGCCACCGTTGCGGCCATCACCCGGTCCATCACCAAGGCGCGCGCCGACTCAAGTGCGGCTTGGTTCTCTCGATGATGCTGCATGCCGTTCGCCAGGGCAGCCTCGGCGTCCATGGCGACACCGGATCGGATGGAGAATTCTTTCTTCAATTCTCCGACACGCGCCCGCAATTCGGCGAGACGGCCGCCCTCCGCCTGTCGTTCCCCTCGCACATGTTCAAGATCCGCTTGGACACGGATGCGCTGCTCTTCCTGGAAGGTCGCCCGCTGAGCCAGTAGTTCGATGGTGTTGCCGGCCTGCGTGAGGCGGGCCTCGGCACGGGTCACGTCGTCCCGCAAGCCCGTGATGAGCGCCTCCCCTTCCGTTACTTCGAGATGGAGCGCCTCCACCTCGGCAGAAAGGCGGGAGCCTGCACTGGCTTCGGCGCTCTCGTGCACGGCAAGGTCGCTCAGAACCCGATCGGACTCCTCGCGCTCGGTCACCACCGCGTGATAGTCATGCAACAGCACCTGAAGCTCCAGGCGACGGAGCTCCTGCCGGAGCGCCTGATACGCTTCGGCCGCTCGAGCCTGGCGCTCCAGAGCCCCCAGTTGCCGCTTGACTTCATTGACGACATCGCGCACCCGCAACAGATTCTGGTTCGTGGCCTCCAGTTTTCGCAGGGCCTCGGCTTTTTGCTTTTTATAGCGGATGATCCCGGCTGTCTCTTCGATCAGTTCGCGCCGTTCGACCGGGGAAGCCTTCAGCAGGCGATCAATCATGCCCTGTTCGATGATCGTGTGGCCCTTGCTGCCGGCGCGGGTATCCAGCAGCAAGCCCCGAATATCTTTTAAGCGACACGGTGTCTTGTTGATGAAATACTCGCTTACCCCATCGCGGAACAGCCGCCGCGTGACCATCACTTCTTGGTAGTCGCCGAGGGAATATGGGAGACCCCCATCAACCCCACCGAGAATGAGGGAGACCTCTACCATGCCCAACGGCTTGCGGGCCTCGGTCCCGTTGAAGATGACGTCTTCCATCCTCTCGCTACGCAACGTCTTGGTGCTTTGCTCTCCCAGCACCCAGAGGATCGCATCGAGGATGTTGCTCTTTCCGGTCCCGTTCGGCCCCACCACCGCCGTGATTCCCGGCTGGAAGAGCAATTGCGCCTCCACAAAGGACTTAAACCCGTTCATCTCCAATCGCTTCAAGTACATAGGCTTCCTTTCCTCTTTCCTCCTTGACTAATTAGGGTGCGCGTCCACCGGTGTAGTCCTTGGAGGAAACCCTCTACCATATCTTGTGGCTAATTGCAAACAAAAACACATCCTAATGGGTTCTTGGTTAGAACACAATCGTGTACTGGAGGCGGAACCGGTTTTCCACCAACGAGGCGTTACCACCGACGTCAGCACCGGCAAGCCGCGTGGTGATCACACCGTAGTCGAACTGCAATTTGTGCTCGTGGCCGCTGAGATACCAGTTCAGCCCGCCCACGGCTGACGTAATCAAGTCGTGGCCAAGCCGCGTGTCGGGATCCATCGCGTTGTATCGCCCAACGACTTCTATCGTCTTCGGCACGAGGAAATATCCTGCCTGGACGTAGTACCCCGTCGAGTTCCCGATCCGCTTGGAGTGGTCGCGTGTATCCACGTTCCGAACGAAGCCTTCCGCTTGAAGGGAGAACCCCTTGTATTTGAAGACCACATCGACGCCGGCGGTGCCGAGATTCACCGCTCCCTGGTTGAGCAGCCGCCCATTGCCCAACGACGCGATCGCCGCGGAGACCTGGGTGTTGCTGGCGACGCCGGTGGTGTTCGTCTGTAGCCCGCCGTTGTATCCATAGCTCGCCCCAACGGCTAATTGCAGGGTCAACGAATAGGCCAGGTCTCCTTCCTGATACCCAGGCTTTCCGAGAATATCCGCCGTGATCCGGCCGACATACAGCAATTCGTTGGCGTTGCCCGGCGTGCTCAGGCCGAGCTTATTCAGATTAATGCCGACGCCGTTGAAGACACCGAACGAGTAATTGACCTGGTACATGGCCTGATCGCTATAGAGGGTCACGCCCTGATCGCGGCGGTCAATGGCGTTCGGCACGAAGGCCTCGGCGACGAAACCCCGATCCACGAACTGTAAGAGCGCGGAGGAGAAAAACTCCTGCCGCCCAAAATGCGTGCGGTACTGGCCGACGCGCAGATTTGCCCAGGGAATCTGTTTGAAGGTCAGGTAGGTATCGTAGAGCTGCGTCGTCGAGCGCGAGCCGCCCAATTGCGTGGTGGCGTCGGCCGTGTCGTTCCGAAACTGCACGAAGTAATTGATGTCCGGGCTGAAGGCGAATCCTTCGAACACCAGCCGCGTGCGGTGTACGCCGAAGAAGGCCAGATCTTCGGCATGTTTCGTGGCCGAAATCACGCCGGCCGAGGAAACGCTGGGATAATTCTTCACATCCCCGAACGTGTTGTAGGCCGAGTTGAAGTTGCTATCGGTGAACCGCGCCTGGATCCGGATCCGGATCTTCAATCGGAACTTGTCCTTGAACTGCGTATAGAGCCCCCGGTCGTAGCCGAACTTGATCCCCTTGCCGAGATCCACCGTGCTCTCCGATCCCGAGACCGACGGCGCCGCTTGGGTGGTGGTCGGCTGAGCGGCCGGAGCAGGCGATGCCTCTTGATCCTCCCCGACCTCCCGCAACGCCTGGTCGTATTCCTCTTGCGTGATGATGCCTTTTTTCAGTAGCAGTCTGAGCGCTGGATCGGTCGCGCCCGCCGGCCCGGCCGCGAGCAACAGGACAACGGCGGCCGCGATTAGGACATGGGTCCATGGTCTATTCATAAAATTGTATCCTTTCTTTGTAAACTTAATAAACTTGTACACAAAAAAAAGGAGCTAGTCTAGAACAGGTTTCGCTGTTTTCAAGATTCGCCTGATCAGGGGCGGCAAATCTTCGTGTCGGTGATTGAAACGAAATTCCATCTCTTTCCGGTACAGCAAAAATTGATTCCGGGGGATTCCATAGTAGCGTTTCAGCTTGGTCTTGGCATAGCCCCAGAAGTTCTCAATCCCGTTGATGTGCTGGCGCCGACTCCGCGCGAAGCCCTCGCCATGGTTGATCCGGTAGTGCCGATAGCCTTGCGTGATCAGGCCATCATAGCTCGACAATTGATCCGAGTAGATCGTCGCGCCCTGGGGCACCTTCTGGCGGATCACGGCGCGCAGCGTCTCCCGGGTCACATTGGGTACGGGGCGGGTATAGACTTTGCCACGCCGCTTCAGGAGCCCGAACACGGCCACTTTGCCGGCGGCGCCACGGCCCCGCAGACCCTTGCGATGGCCCCCGAAATAGGACTCATCGACTTCGACTTCCCCCCGCAGCGGTGCGTGCCGTTCACACTCCCGGGCCAGGTGCTGGCGGATCACCTGGTAGACTCGCTCAGCACTGTGGCGATTGATCCGGAGCACGTGGGCGGCCTTCACTGCCGGGACCTCCAAGGCAAAAAAGTCGATGAGCTGACCCAGGTGTCGGTTTGATAACTTGCTCCGGGGAATCAACCGCTTGCTCATAGAACCAGCCTAACGAGCTAGGCTGTTCTAGACAAGCTCCAAAAAAAGACTCTCTAGACGGCCTCCGATTGTATGACAACCTGTTTCCTTGTCTTAAAAAAAATATACAAAAGGTAAGCGTCCAGCAGAATCGCAAAAACCATGACGCTGTAAGCCAGCGGGCTTTCCATCAATTTCAGGTCGATCAGCACGCGGGACAGGCCGAACCCCACGACCCAGACATCAAAGCTCATGCAGATCCGACGGAACGTTTCGGCGTCCAGGCGCCGGATAAAGTAGGTGCCGACTGGAATTCCTACAAGAACGCTCGGCACAATGAGCCAGAAAATTCCATGGCTTTCGCCGGAAAACAGGCCGAGTTGATAATACGCAATGGCGGTGAGGCTCGACTCCGCAACGCGAATCAGTCCCAGCGCAGCCCGGAACTCTCTCTTGACAAGGCCTTGATTGTTGAACAGCATGGCTAGGGGCGGCCCGGAGACGGTGGTGACGGAGTAGAGAAATCCGATCCCCGCCCCGAAAGGAAGGCCAATGAGCCTTTCCGACCGAATCGGCCTCCGAATGCCGGCCGCCTGAAACAGGATGAGCGGGAGAATAAAGACATAGGTGCAAAACTTGATCCAGCCCGGATGAACTGAGGCGAGAAGGTAGCTGCCGACCAGAATGCCGGGCAACAGCCCAATGAGAATGG
>CAZITU010000014.1:0-39717 GCA_964542245.1 uncultured Nitrospirales bacterium
CTTCGTGTGAGTGTTAGAGGCACCGCATGGCGCACCCGCTTCTCCACCTCCTGTTAGTTGCTGTTCTCCTGATCGCGGCCGTGACGGACCTTCGGTCGCACGCGATTCCCAAGTGGCTTACCCTGCCTGCCATGGTCGGTGGCCTCGTCGGCCACACTCTCTTTAATGGACAACCGGGGTTGCTCTATAGTATTAAAGGCCTGGGACTCGGCCTGGCGCTGTTACTCATCCCGTATCTCATGGGCGGCATGGGCGCAGGGGATGTCAAGCTGCTTGCCGCGGTCGGCAGCTTTGTGGGGCCAAGTGGTGTCCTGGCGGCCGCTCTTGTGACGGCTCTTTTGGGTGGAGTATACGCGGTGGCCGTGTTGATGAGACATTGGGGGCCTCGATCGAGCCTTCAACGTGCCGGGATGCCGGGATGATGGTCAAGTCCTGGGTTTTGACGGGCGGTAGCGTTTACTCGCTGACCGATCCCGGTCCACAACCGAAGTTACGGTATGGTCTGGTGATCGGTCTGGGTACGCTGATTTCGCAATGGTGTGAAGGCCCTGTCTTATGCGCATGAGGGACTTCGTTTGCGGCAGGGGCAGGGGGTGGAGTAGGAGGTAAACGGGATGGGACGGTACCGGCCCGCGTTGTTTCTGGGATTGGCATTCGTGGTCGCGGTGGTTATTACCGTGGTGGCTTACAACTGGCTGCGCGGGCTGGAGGCGGATCGTCAGAAACAGGCAGGCGCGACCTTCGAAACCACCATGGCGGCGGTCGCCAACTCCGACCTTGCGTGGGGCACGAAACTGCAGCGCGAGATGGTGCAAATGACCGCGTATCCAAAGAGCAGTCTGCCGGACGGCTCATTCAACTCGCCCAATGTGCTCAACGGGCGCGTCCTCCTCGTGCCCGTCAAGCGCAACGAACTGCTGCTGGAGTCCAAGTTGGCTCCGGTGACCGCCGCAACCGGCGGCGTTTCGGCCGTGCTGGATCCCAGCAAGCGCGCGATGGCGGTGAAAGTGGATGATGTGATCGGAGTCGCCGGCTTCATTAAGTCAGGGGATCGGGTGGATGTCATGGTGACCATTCAGCCATCTCAAGAAAGCGGGAATGTCGTCTCGAAGGTGGTGCTGCAGAACATCAGGGTGCTCGCCGCCGGCACCCAGATGGAGAGATCGGGAAAGGATCAGGAGGCGAAACCTGTCCAGGTGATTACCCTCGAAGTGGATATGCAAGAGGCGGAGAAACTGACGCTGGCCTCGAACCAAGGCAGGCTGCGGCTGGCGTTGCGCAATCCCATTAATGCCGAACCGGTCCTGACGGAAGGGATCACCGTTACGTCCCTCCTGCGCTCGTACCAGTCGCAATCGCAGCCGAAGCCGAAGTCCAAACCCAAAACGGTGCGCGTTGCCCGACCCGCACCCGTTGCTCAACCGGAACCCGTTGCCAAATCGGAACCCATTGCCCAACCGGCATCCGTTCCTCCACCGGCACCCGTACCCCCGGAGGAAACCAAGGTGGAATTCATTAGAGGCGTTGCCATCAAGGAGATCAAGTTCTAATGTGGCCCAAGAGATCAGCGCCGCAGGTCAAAGGAGGGAACGTCATGGGACCAAGGAGGACGCGGCGAGACGTATGGAAGCAGCCATGGCAGCGAGCGATCCTGGTCGTGGGCGGGGTGCTCGTCTTACTGGCTCCTGCGTTCGCCTGGGGGGGCAGCTTGACCCATGCGGCTCGACAAACGACTGAGGCGCAACCTTTAAAGCTGGTCATGGGGAAATCCACCGTCATTGCCGTACCTGTGCCCATTAAGCGCGCCTCTCTGGCCAATCCGGAGATCGCCGATGCCATCATCTTAAGTCCGAAGGAGATCTACGTGACGGGAAAGGCCTTCGGCACCACGAACATGACTTTGTGGGGCAAAGACGACCAGGTGTTTACGATTTTCGATCTGGATGTCGGCCTGGACCTGAGCCGGCTGAAGGAGCAGTTGCACCAACTCCTTCCGGAGGAGTCGAACATCCAGGTGACGGCCGCCCATGATCATGTGACGCTCTCGGGCACGGTTTCCAGCGTCGCGAGACTCGCGCAGGCCCTTGTGGTGGCCGAAGCCTTTGCCCCCAAAAAGGTCATCAATTTTTTGCAGGCGTCCCAGCCGCCCATCGTGACGACGGAAGTCGCCAAGCGGGTTGAGCCGCCGCGGCCGGTCATCATTGAGGTCATCAAGGGCACCGCCGTCAACGAGGTGAAGTTCTAATGGCGAACAAACTCATTCTTTTCATGGGCGTGGCCATGGCGCTCTTGCTCCCTTCTGCAGCTCGGACTGAAAGCCTGTCCCAGACCGCCGTGAAGAGCAGCCAGGTCCAAACCTTGGAACTGGTGGTGGGGAAATCCAAGGTGATTGATACGCCCGTGCCCATCAAGCGCGCGTCCTTGGCCAATCCGGATGTCGCCGATACCGTGGTGCTGTCACCCACGCAGATTTACCTGACGGGGAAAGCGGTCGGGGTGACGAATCTGACGTTCTGGCAGGAGAACGGGCAAATCCTCACGATTTTCGACGTGGTGGTAAGCGCAGACCTGAACCGGCTGAAAGAGCAGTTGCAGCGACTCCTTCCGAACGAACGGGACATCCGAGTGACGGCCGATCACGACCATGTGACTCTCGCTGGCGCGGTCTCCAGCACGGCCATTGTGACGAAGGTCCGCGAGATCGCCGAGGCCTACGCCCCGAAAAAGGTCATTAATCTGTTGCAGGTCGGCGGGGTGCAACAGATCATGCTGGAAGTGCGGGTGGCCGAAATGAATCGCGAACTCACCAGGCGCCTCGGCATCAACTTCAATTATATCGACAACAACGCGTTCGGCGTTTCCGCCTTGGGTAACCTGACGGCTCTCGGTGGCGGGGGAAGTTCGGCCGGCCAGGTCACGCAGACCGTGACGTCGGTGATCAATGCCCTGTTCGGCTTTCGGACCGGAAATGTCACCTGGACCACCTTCATTGACGCCTTAAAAGATCAGAATCTCCTCAAGATCCTGGCGAAACCGACACTCGTAACGCTGAGCGGGCAGGATGCTCAATTTCTGGCAGGCGGGGAGTTTCCGTTCCCGGTTCCTCAGTCATTGGGCACGGTGACGATTGAATTTAAAAAATTCGGGGTCGGATTGAGCTTTCATCCGACCGTGCTGAGCAGCAACCACATCAGCATGACCGTCGCCCCCGAGGTCTCCGAGCTGGACTTTACGAACTCCGTTACTATCGGCGGGTTTCGCATCCCCGCCATCACCACCAGACGGGCGTCCACGGTCATTGAACTGGCTGATGGCCAGAGCTTTGCCATTGCGGGGCTTCTCCAGGACACCGTGCGGGAGGACATCGCGAAGTTTCCCGTCCTGGGTGACATCCCTATTCTGGGCGCCCTCTTCCGAAGCTCGTCCTTTAGAAAAAGGGAGACGGAACTGGTCATTATCGTTACCCCTCATCTGGTCAAACCGCTGGATCTGGTCAAACAGACCCTTCCGACCGACTCCTATCTCGAACCGAATGACTTCGAATTTTATCTGATGGGCTATACGGAAGGTCTGACCCACCGAGGAGGGCCAGTTGATCCATCCGCCTCGACCGGGGTGACGGCTTCCGGCCCAGGTCGCCCGGGTCGGCCGGGGCAGATGGAGGGGGTATTTGGGCACCTCGCGCCGTGAGGATGTGAACCCATGAGGCAACTTGAGAACACACAGAAGGAGACCATTATGCGTACGCTTCACCATGCTCTGCGTGGCGTAGCCGGCCTATTCCTCTTGACTGGAGTCGGCTGCACCAGCGCCCCCGCGACACTGGGTCCGGATTACGGCGCGGCTTACGGGCTGGCCGTGCACAACCAAATCCTCAACCCGGAGGCCGGAGCCAATTTACAGCCCGTATCCGGATTGGACGGTCAGGGGGCAACGAAAGTGATGGACAAGTACCGGAAGTCGTTTGAAAAACCTGAGCCGCCGCCGTCCCTCGTACCGTCTATTGTGGTCTCAGGAGTCACATCGAAGTAAGCTAGGGGAAACAGGAACCATGATCCGCCATGGGGAAAAGGGCGCGGCCGCGGTTGAATTCGCCATTCTCTTACCCGTGTTGGTGACGGTGTTGTTCGGGATCATCGAGTTCGGGTTCGCCTTTTACACTAAAGAGGTCCTGACCAATGCCAGCCGGGAAGCGGCAAGGAGCGGGATCGTCCAGGCGGCGCCGAAGCCGACTGTCCCGGAGATTCAGACCGTCGTGACGACCTACCTCACAGGGACGGGGGTGGATCCGGCCACGGCGATCACCACCGTCAACGGGGCGGGAGGGGCCTTCCCGACCGACCTGACGGTCACGGTCACGTATCCCTATGCTTTTACGGTGCTGCCGAACTTTGCCGGGATCGGGTCCTTAATCACGCTCACGGCTCAGACCGTCATGCGGCATGAATAAGGGCATGATTCGGAATGAGGGACGCGCGATGAACGACAACGCTCTGTTCACCGATTCGCGTGGCGCGGTCGCCGTGATGGTCGCCATCAGTCTGGTTATGTTGTTAGGCTTTGCCGCGCTGGTTATTGACATCGGCCATGCCCTGGTGACGAGGAATGAGCTGCAAAATGTCGCCGATGCGGCCGTCTTAGCCGGGGCCAGGCAGTTGGGTAAGATCTACGAGCCGCTGACACCTGCGCAACAAGCCACTTATACCCTCACCTCCCAAGATCAAAGCGCCATCATCGCGGCCGTTCAGGCCGTCGCGCAACAGAATTATGCGGCAGGCACCGCCATTGTCATTGGTCCGGCGGATATTCAAATCGGGGACTGGAGTAATGCGACCAAGACCTTGACGGTCACAAACTCTGTACCCGATGCGGTCCGCGCCAGAGCCCGACGGGATAGCTCAGCAAGCGGGAATACTCCCATCAGCACCTTTCTTGCCGGCCTCATGGGGGTCCAGAGTATTGACGTCTCCGCTCCCGCCACCGCCGCTCTCACGGGTCAGAGCACAACCACCCCCGGGGAACTGGACGCGCCGTTTGGGATTTCGGAGGATTGGTTCACCTCGTTCGGCTGCAACCAACCGATTAAGTTCCATCCGACAGGGACCCCGATCGGGTGTGCTGGATGGACCACGTTCAACGACCCGGCGAACGCCAATACGCTGAGGAATACGGTGATAGACGGATTGTTGAACGGCACCTACACCACGCCTCCGGTGACGGTGGGCCAGACACCCCTGAATTTTTTCGGGGGAAGCGTCGCCAGCGCGTTCCCCAATCTCATCAATCTGTGGAATGCCCAGAAAATCGCCGATGCATCGAGTCCGACAGGATTTAGCTGGGAAATCTTTGTGGCTGTCTATGGCGGCGCGGCCGGCTGCGCGAATCCCACTGGCGCCCTGCCGATCGTCGGATTCGCGAACGTCAAGGTGACCAATGTGCAAGACGCGCCCACCCAGCAAATTGACGGTATCGTTACGTGCGGTCAAGTCAATGACGGGCGAGGTGGGGGATCGGACTTCGGAACGATGGGGAGTATCCCCGGATTAGTCCAGTAGCGAGATCACGTGTGGAGGAATTCATCTGATGGCCGGGTTTGTGACGGTATTGCTTGAGTGTAAGAACGCGGAGCTTCGCAAAGAGTTTGAAGAGATTCTGGGCTCCCATCGCGAATTCCTTTACAAGCACGCGAAGGGAGCCAGCTCTCCCAATGTGATCATTCTCGAGCTGGATGAGAATAATCCGCCGAACACGTTCTCCTATGTCCGGTCCACCCTGAGCTCGGATTCCAAGACGGAAATCTTTCTCACCGCCCGCCGAACCGATCCCCAGGTCATGCTGGAAGCGTTTCGCATCGGCGTGAAGGAGTTTCTCCCCCAACCCATCAATCGGCACGAGGTGGAAGATGCGTTGGCCCGGTTTTTGTCGCGCTACAACGTCGGCCACCCGTGGACCGGGAGAAGGACGGGCAAGGTCATCAGCGTGATCGGAGCCAAAGGCGGCGTGGGGGCCAGCACCGTGACAGTGAACCTGGGGATGAGTCTGCCCAAGGTGGACCAGAACCACAAGAAATCGGTGGCGCTCGTGGATCTCGACCTCCAAGACAGCGAACTCCCCTTGTTTTTGGATCTTGAGGTGGCGCGCGGCCTCCACGATCTCTCCGAGGATGTCTCTCGCCTGGACGAGACCATCGTGCGGAGCGTTCTGGTGAAGCATGCCTCGGGCGTGCCGCTCTTGTCGTCTGGCTATGATGACCTGTTGGCCGAGAAGCCGGCCCGGGGGTGTGTGCAGTCCACGTTGGATCTCATGCATGCGATGTTCGACTATGTGGTTGTGGATTGCGGCCATGTGCTGGAGGCCGCCACCTTGGAGGCGCTGGACTTTTCCTCCACCATCTTGGTGGTCACGACGCTTAACCTGCCCGCGATCCGCCGGACGAAACGACTCATGAAGCTGCTGCGGGAGGCGAACTACAGGGAGGAGAAGCTCAAACTGGTCGTGAATCGCTACAGCTCGGGTGACGAAACTCTGTTGCGGGACACGGAAGAGGTGCTCCAGCACAAGGCCGCCTGGCTCATTCCCAATGACTATTTCGTGACCACCGCCGCGCTCAATAACGGGAAGCCCCTTCTGGAAATCGCGCCTCGGGCGGAGATCACCCATCGGTATCTTCAGGTGGCGGTCGCCGTGACCGAGGACGCGCCCCCGGAGAAGGAGATGAAGAAGGGCTCGTTCTTTTCCAGGTATTTCAGCAGCGCAAAAGAGACAAAACAGTAGGAGGACCGGATGCCCGATCTGAAACAGCTCGAGACGCCGCGCAGCACCAACTACTATCAGGAGCTCAAGGGGAAGATCCACCTTCGTGTGGTCGAGCTGCTGGACCTGACGGTGGTCAGTTCGATGAGTCAGGAGGCGTTGGAACGCGAACTCGGCAAGCTGACCGACCAGATCCTCCAACAGGACTCGGTACCGCTCAATCTCCGTGAGCGCGTCCAACTGAGCAAAGAGATCCTGCACGAGGTGCTGGGGCTCGGTCCCTTGGAACCTCTGCTGGCCGATCCGACGGTGTCGGATATTCTGGTCAACACCTACAAGAACGTCTTCGTCGAGCGGTTCGGGAAGCTGGAGCACACGAATGTCCGGTTTCGGGACGACGGCCATCTCCGTAAAATCATCGAGAAGATCGTGTCTCACGTAGGTCGCCGGATTGACGAATCGTCGCCGATGGTGGATGCCCGGCTGCCGGACGGCTCCCGGGTGAATGCGGTCATTCCGCCGCTGGCGATTGATGGTCCCTGCCTGTCCATCCGACGGTTCGGCCGGGACCTGCTCCAGACCGAAGACTTGGTGGAAAAGAAGTCGTTGACCCCCGAGATGGCGGAATTGCTGAAAGGGATCGTCCGGGCCAGGCTGAGCGTCCTGATCTCCGGCGGTACCGGGTGCGGCAAGACGACCATTCTCAATGTCCTGTCGGGATTCATTCCGAGCGCGGAACGGATCGTCACCATCGAAGATGCGGCTGAACTCCAGCTTCGTCAGGAGCATGTGGTGCGCATGGAAACCAGGCCTCCGAACATCGAGGGGAAAGGGGAGGCGACCCAGCGCGACCTCCTTCGGAATGCCTTACGGATGAGGCCCGACCGCATCATCATCGGTGAGGTCAGAGGCGCCGAAACATTGGATATGCTCCAGGCGATGAACACCGGCCACGACGGCTCGTTGACCACCATCCATGCGAATTCGCCCCGTGATGCCTTGACCCGGGTGGAAACGATGGTGGCGATGGCCGGGCTGAATCTTTCGACGAAAGCCTTGCGGCATTACATCTCTTCCGCACTGGATGTCGTGATCCAACTGACGCGGTTCCCGGACGGCAGCCGGAAGATGACCAGCCTGCAGGAGATTACCGGGATGGAAGGGGAAATCGTGACCCTGCAGGAAATCTTTATCTTTGAGCAGTCGGGAGTGGACCAGAACGGGCGCGTGAGAGGACGATTCAGGGCCAGTGGGATCAGGCCGAAGTTCATGAAGCGCGTTCAAGCCCAGGGCATTGACATTCCTCCGGAGGTCTTTGACCCCGTCAAGGTGTACGAATGCTGATGTCCCGCGCCCGGCTCCCCTGCTCGGGCAGGGTCTCCGGTGACGGGAGAGCGGGCGGCAACGCATGACCGTCGTGTACATCGCCATCTTCGTCTTTCTCGCCGTTGTGCTGTTTCTTGAAGGCGCCTATTACGCCTACCAGGCCCTCTTCAATAAAGAGGCCGTGCGTCTCCAAGAACGCCTTCGAGAGTGGCCCGACAGAACTGAGACGCAAACCAGACCCGATATCGTCCGCAGGCAGGTCCTCAGCGACATTCCCTGGTTGGATCACGTCCTGGGGCGTCTGCGGCGCCTGAGCGGGCTCCAGCGCCTGCATGAGCAGGCCGCCGGCCGCATGCCGTTCGGAGCCTATCTGTTGCTTTCCCTTCTGCTGGCGGCCGTGGGGATCATGGTCGCCTTGAACCTGAAAACCGGCGTCCTGATAGGGCTGGGCCTCACGGTGCTCGGTGGTTCTCTCCCGTTTTTGTTTCTCTACTGGAAAAAGAGGCAGCGCAGAGCCGTGTTCGAGGGTCAACTCCCGGAAGGTCTGGAATTGATCGCTCGGGCCTTGCGAGCCGGGCATGCCTTCTTAGTCGGAATGAAACTCGTCGGGGAGGAATTTTCCGACCCCATTGGGACCGAATTCAAACGCGCGGTTGAGGAAGTTGCAATGGGGGTGCCTGTGACCGAGGCCTTACAGGACCTCGCCATGCGGCTGGAGTCGCTGGACATGAAATTTTTTGTCACGGCCGTGACTATTCAGCGGGAAACGGGGGGGAATTTGGCCGAAATCATAGAAGCGCTCGGCCGCATCATCCGTAAGCGGTTCGAGTTGCGCGCGAAGATTAAGGCATTATCAGTGGAAGGCAAACTCTCGGCCATCATTCTCTTCACGTTGCCCTTTGCCATGGGCTTGCTGATGTATCTGGTGAGCCCCGGGTACTTCCAGATCCTCGTGACGGACCCGGTCGGGCAAACCCTTCTCATTGCCGGCGGCGCGCTGATGACCGCTGGGGCCATCGTCACCAAAAACATGATCGCCGTCGAAGCGTAAGGAGCACCCGTCGTCATGCTTGTCTGGGTCATCACTCTTTCAACCTTTCTGATGTGCCTGCTGGGCGGCTTGGCGCTGTATGCCTATCTGAATTCCCATGAAGTGCTCAAAGGGTGGAGGCGGCGGCTTGAGGCCCGAACGGAAGCGCCCACATCCGCCTGGGGAACTGACGGGTTTACCGCTCTCATGACGCAGTTGGAGGCGCTTCTTGAACGACTCGGGCAGGCGACCAAACCCAAGGATGAGACCGAGGTCTCGTCACTCCGCAAGAGGCTGATCACGGCCGGATACCGACATCCGAAAGCCCCCGCCATCTTCCTAGGCGCCAAGCTGGTGTGCGGCGTCTTCGCGCTGCTGGGTGTTGCTCTGATCCCGGTCAAGGTCCTGGAGTTCCCCAGTTTCCAACTCCAGATGGGCCTTTACGTGGGGGCGGCTCTGGCCGGATATTACGGGCCGAACCTTTGGCTTCGGGTGGCCATCAATGAGAGAAAGCGAAAACTTTTGCACGCGTTGCCTGACGCCCTCGATTTGATGGTAGTCTGTGTTGAGGCCGGGCTGGGCTTGGATGCGGCGATTGCTCGAGTCGGAGATGAAATCAAGTTCGCGCATGAGGAATTAAGCGAAGAATTCAATATCATGTCCTTAGAATTGAGAACCGGACTTGGGCGTATAGATGCACTCCGCAATTTCAGCCAGCGGATGGATCTGGATGAGATCAAGAGCCTCGTGGCCTTGCTGATCCAAACGGATCGGTTTGGAACCAGCGTCGGTCAGGCTCTCCGTGTGTACTCGGAGTCCATGAGAACATCCCGCCATCTGAAGGCTGAGGAACAAGCCGCCAAGTTGCCCATCAAAATGCTCTTTCCGCTGATTTTCTTCGTCTTCCCCAGCCTGTTCATCATCATTTTGGGGCCGGCTGGGATCAAGGTGTGGCGAACCCTCTTTCCCGTCCTGGGTAAATAATGATGGGGCTGGCCGCCGGCCGGCTTGCTCTGGAGGCTTTGCAAAACCGCGCGCTGGCCGGTGGCGGGTTCGCCGATCGCCACGGTGGACGGTATCGTCCGGATGCCACGGCCTGGGCGGTGCTGGTCCTTGCGGCCGGCGACACGGGATTCGATCTGCTCGGTCCGGCTCGATCGCGGCTCGCGCGGGATCAACTCGATGACGGGCGCGTCAGCATCGCGCCGGATCATCCCGAGGCCTTCTGGCCGACGCCTCTGGCCGTTCTCGCCTGGCAGGATTCAACGGCCCATCGTGACCCGCAAACGCGCGCCATCCGGTTTCTCTTGCGCGCCACAGGCCGGCATTGGAAAAGGCGTCCCGACGACCCCATCGGTCACAACAGCGCTCTTCAGGGGTGGCCCTGGATCGCCGAGACGCACTCATGGGTGGAACCGACGGCCTTATCCGTGATCGCGCTTCGGTCGGCCGGATTCGGTGAGCACGCGCGCGTCCAGGAGGCCGTTCGCCTGCTGACGGATCGGCAGTTGCCGAGCGGCGGTTGGAACTACGGCAATACCGTCGTGTTCGGGCAAGAGTTGCGTCCATTCCCTGAGAGCACCGGTGCCGCGCTCCATGCGCTGGCCGGTCGTGTCCCTCAGGAGCAGGTCCGGCGCAGCCTGGACTATCTCGCGGCTCAAATGGGACGATTGCGCACCCCGATTGCGCTCGGCTGGAGCCTTCTGGGACTCGGCTCGTGGGGGGTCTTTCCGGCCGGGGCCCGATCCAGGGTGTTTGAGAGTCTCAACCGACAGGAGCAATATGGCAGTTATGACACGGCGTCGCTGTGCCTGGCGCTGCTCCCCCTCCTTACCCCTGCGGGGCTCGCGCGAGTCGGCTAATGGCCGCGCGCAGGTAACGAGCACGACGGGGCCGAGACCGCGGGTGAACCATGGTCGCGCTGCCTGACCTCCCGAACCAGCAGGGCTGGAGCCGGCGGGAATTGGTGAAGGTGCTCGCCGGCGGAGTCTTTGCGGCCTCCGGCGTGTCCCTCATGTACTGGCTGGCCGGGCCGCGCGTGCAGGCCCAGACGTTGATCGCCAAGGTCGCCCGCTACGAAGCGGATCTCGCCACGGTGCTCTCGCAGGGATTCCGCGAGTTGGGTGTGACTTCGCAGGAGGTCAAAGGCAAGCGGATTCTGCTCAAACCGAATCTGGTTGAGACGAGTGTCGGCGCGCACCACATCAACACCCACCCGTTGCTTGTCCGAGGGGCCGTGGAGGCGTTCCTGCGGTTAGGCGCGGCCAACGTCATCGTGGCCGAGGGCCCGGGCCATCGCCGGGACACGCTGGAGGTCCTGGAAGAATCCGGCCTGACCGACGTGCTCCGCGAAGACCGGATTCCATTCGTGGACCTGAACTATGTGACGGGGTACACCGTGCCGAACGCGGGTCGCCGCACGCGACTCCGGACGCTGACGCTGCCGGCCCTGTTCCAAGAAGTGGATTGGATCGTCTCCATGGCCAAGTTAAAAACGCACCATTGGGCGGGGGTGACGCTGTCCATGAAGAATCTGTTCGGCGTGATGCCGGGAATCTATTACGGGTGGCCGAAAAACGTCTTGCACCATGCGGGCATTGACGGCTGCATCCTGGATATCGTGGCCACGGTTCGTCCCCACTTCGCCATCGTGGACGGCATTGTGGGCATGGAGGGGGACGGGCCGATCATGGGCGCCCCGCGGCATGCCGGTGTGCTGGTGATGGGGCGTGCCCTCCCGGCCGTGGACGCCACCTGCGCGCGGATCATGGGCGTGGATCCTCACAAGGTGCGCTATCTTTCGCAAGCCTCCGACTGGCTCGGGCCGATCGCCGAGGCGAACATCCGTCAGGTCGGCGAACCGGTCGCGTCGGTGCGGACAGACTTTGCGTTGCTGGAGGCAATTCCTGCCCAGAGAGGCCTGCGGCTGACCTGACTCAAATGCTGCGTGCAGTTCCCGGCGAAGACCATCATGCCGAGTTCCAGCGGCATATGCGCCTTGGACGGCATTGGGAAGTTAGAGGTTAAAAGAGAGGTCGTTGAGGTCCGGGGACCATGCCGGCAAGGTCAGGGTCTTCCCCGTCTTTCGATCGGGGGGTAAGCGACTTCTCCGCCTTCCGTTGCGCCCGGCGTTCTTCTTTTTCCTTCTGCTTGGCTTGCTTGGCCCGCTCGCGATCGCGTTTCGCGAGGGTCGCCTTTCCTGGTCGTGGGATTATTGCCTCCCGGGCCTGTCAGGTCGCCCATTAATTATGGACAGGGGCGCCACATCCGGCGCCCCTGTCCTTGTGGAGAGTCGGTTTTATCCTATTTCGCAGGATGATTTACCAACGTCCGCCGCGCCCTCCTCGGTCGCCGCCGTAGCCGCCGCTCCCGCTGCCGGTGCGTTTCTCTTGCGGCCTGGCCTCGTTCACGGTGATCGTCCGGCCGTCCATCTGAGTCCCGTTCAACGCCGTGATCGCCTTCTGGGCCTCTTCGCCGGTCGCCATCTCGACGAATCCGAATCCGCGAGACTGGCCGGTGAACTTATCCGAGATCACCTTGGCCGACGTCACCGACCCTTGCTGTGAGAACAGCTCGCTGAGCTGCTGCTCGGTGGTGGAATAGGGCAGGCCGCCCACATACAACTTCGTACCCATCGGGTACCTCCTTTACTGATGCGACGCTGTCTTGGGAGCAAGGAACGAGAGGGGCAAGGAGAGCACCGAAGGCGCACAGACTGTGGCGTCTTTCAAGGCAGGCTTACCGATCAGATCCCTACTACAAGGCACAATCGCGCTGGGGTCAATCGCTTCTCTGCTCTTCATCGCCAGACCCCTTCAGCAATGAATTGCGGCTATACCCTACCATAGTTGTTGGGCAGACGCAAGTACCGTGCGTGTAAACACCGCCGGCCTGCCGATTCAACAAAATTCAGCCCAGAGGAAGGTGTGGTCGGAGGCGTTCGGGTCACGTCGCGGTTCTATGTCCACCTCGACCTTCGTGCATTTTTCGGCGAGCGGCCTGGTCGCGAGGATGTGGTCAATCCGCCAGCCTTTGTTGGCATCGAGGGAACTCGGCTTGCGGTAATCCCAGAACGTGTATTGCTGGCGGTCGGGGTAGAGCTTGCGAAAGACATCCACAAAACCCCAGGAAACGGCGTTTGCATAAGCGTTGCGCGCGGCCTCGTGATAACAGACATGCTTGAGATGCTTTTCAGGGCTATGGACATCAATGGGGCTCGGTGCCACGTTCATGTCCCCGCACCAGATCGCCGGCTTCTTCGGCGAGAGATGCTTCTGGAAGTACGCCCGTAATCGCTTGAACCAGTCCAGCTTGTATGCGTACTTCGGCGAATCCAGTTCGAAACCTTGGGGGACGTAGGTATTGATGATCGGAATACCCTGGACCACTACCCGCAGGAGCCGGACGTCGTCGGGATCTCCGCCGTCGTCAAACCCGTAGAACACTGCATCGGGGGGTGTCTGACTCAACACGGCAACGCCGTTGTAGGATTTCATGCCGCGGAAGGTTGCAACATAGCCGGATGAGGCCAGCGCAAGCGTCGGGAACTCCGAATCCTGGACCTTGGTTTCCTGGAGGCAGAGCACTTCGGGCCGCTGCTGCTCGAGCCAAGCTAACACCACGGGCAGACGCCTGCGGAGCGAATTGACGTTGAATGTGGCGATCTTCAACGGAGCGCGAGCGTCTCATTCTTCGCCAGCGGCTCGGTGATGCTGCCCACGGTCTCAGCGGACAGGGGCTTGGTCCGGTGGGGATAACGCACGATCGCCTGATCGCTCAGTTCAGCGGCCGTCGCCTGAGGCACAACGGCTAGTACCCGGAATTGCAGCCGGCGAGACTGCCGATTGCAAGAAGAAACCCGACAAGCCACGCCATTCCATGCAGTCGCTTCATGCCGTTCCTCCCGTAGGTGCCGGAGCAAAGACGCTTTACTCTAGCAGCAGGGGAGCGACTTCCGCAACGGGCGGGGTGATCGGCCCTTGTCTAGCGGGGACCGGTCTGCTAAGCTGACGTCTGAAAGACACACTCAATTCCCTATCAGGAGGTAAGACCATGGGAGAAGTGAACGCCTCACCGGACGTTGCTACCAAGGCTGTCGCCGATCTCACCTCGATGGAGGTCGATCCGGATAAAGGGGAACGTCTGTTTAAGGCGGCCCTCTTGCACTCCAACCAGGGAACGACGTATCGGATGCTGGCCAAGTCCTTCCCCAACGGGAAGGTGGATATCGTCCACTACGCCTGTGACCTCGACGCGGACGGCAATCCTGCGACGAAGTGGAGGATCACGCGGATCATGGCGGTCGCTCCGGAGCGGTTCGACACCGAGATTGAGTTCATCAAAAAGAATCTCAAGGGCAACGGCGAGGAGGTTCAGGGGATGTGGGTGCACGACATGACCGCCATGCCCGATCTCATCGCGCAAAGCAACACCCTGGAAGACTGGACCCGCAAGACGGCGGCCGAGATTAAAAAGAAGCCTTCCTGACCGCATGCAGTGGCGGCGGGTTCTGCCGTCGGCCTCTCAAAAATGTATCACTTTGGACTTCGGCGCCTGCGTGACAGTCTCGCCGATCACAAGCTCCAGTTTGCTGTGCGCTTCGCGAAGCGCCGCTTCGACCGCCTCGGGGGTGTCGCCGCGGGCGATGAGGAAGCCGAGGTAGCGAGTCCCCTCCGGCAGCGGCACAAGTTCCTGGCCAGGCTGCGCGGTAATCGCAAGTTCCTCAATCCCCGGGACCGCCAACGCTCGTTCCTGCCCTCGGACTTCGCTGAGAATCCCGGCGCGCGGGATCGGCAGCATCATGACCCCGGCAGGCTCCTGCTCATGGTCCAGCGAGGGGAGGTCCATTCGGAGGGCGTGACGCAGGATCAATTCTTCCAGCGACATGCCGGCGGCGAAGCGCAATGTCCGGGAGCACCGGCCGCCGATCGAGCGGGCCGCCGTTTCAATGACCCAGATGCCGTCGTCGTTCACACGCAGCTCGCCGTGAATCGCTCCTTCGCAAAGACCGAGCGCGCGTGCCGCCTTGGCCGCGCAGGAGGCGATCTCCACTTGAACATTCGCCGGCAGTCGTGACGGGGTGACATAGAGGGTCTCCTCGAAGAAGGGCCCATCTAGAGGGTCGGGCTTATCGAAGAGGGCCAGGACCCGCAGCTTGCCGTTTGTCAGCAGCCCCTCCAGCGCCACCTCGCGCCCCGGCACGAAGTCCTCCACGAGGATTTTCCGAGCCGCGTCATCCGTCGCAACCAACCCCAATTTCGTCAGAAGCGCCTTCACGCGCCGGAAGGCGGCGACGAACTCGGCTTCGTGGTTGGCGCGGATCACCCCGCAGCTTGCGGAAAGGACAAGCGGTTTGACCACGCAGGGAAAGGTTATCGTATCTGCGAGGGCCTGGGGATCGTCGTCAATGGAGAACAGCGTAAAGTTCGGGACGGGCACGCCGTGTTGACGCAGAAGATCTCGCAACAGATGCTTGTTTCGCGCCGCGGAGACCGAGGCCACGGAGTTGTGCGGCAGGCCCAGGGCGGCCGCGATCACTGTGGCAAGGACCGTCGTGTTGTCGTCCACCCCGATCACGGCATCAATCGAAGTAGTCTCGGCAAACTCAACCGCCGCACGGACCGCCTCATCCGGATCATCGAGATTCAACGGGAGAAAACCAGCGGTGTGCGGATCCGGAAGCACATTGGCCCTCTTGGAGCCGACCATCACCTCCAGTCCCAGCTTGCGGGCCGCGTCTAGGAAGGCTTCAGCTCGGTAAGTGGTAGTTGGTAGTAGCAGAAGGAGCCGTGGCATTTCGATTATCCGAACGACAGGCGGGTGACGCCGAGCGGGTGCCCTGGCGGAGCGCCCTTCGACAGGCTCAGAGCAAACGGCTTGATTCCGGTCATGCTGAGCTAGTCGAAGCACGGCAGGACCTGCCTGAGTTCAGGCTTTCGTCTCCGCGCGACTGTGGTGGAAAACCTCCAGTTGGCGATTGGCCTCCGTGATCACCACCAGCTTGCTCACCACTTCGCCGATCTTGAGGCCGGGGATCGCATAGTAGCCTTCGTCGTCCCCAAGCCCGGTATAGACGCGGTTGCCGATGCAGCCGAAGCTCGTCGCTGTGCGCCCTGACTGCAGCGCTTCCGGCAGCACCGCGCAGGTAGGCCGTCCCATCGTCGCGCCGCCGCCGGCGATGTCGGCAGCCTGCGCCGCTTCCGCCAGCAACATCAGTTGCTTCACTGTCCCGCGCACCAGGACGATATCCGGTTCGAACGGGGAGTGGGCCAGCGGGGCATAGACCGCCACACCGAACGCGTCTTGCCGTCGCGGGATGGTTGGGATCTCCTCCATCTTGATGTACTGCAGCGCGACCATCGTCTGTACGAGACCCGCCAACTCCTTGGCTGTCGGAGGAGGGAGATCAATGCCGTGGGTGTGCGCGCCCACAGGACACGAATAGTGATCGGCGGCCTCGGTGTAGAACACGTTTCCATCCGCCGCGAGGCGCCAATAGCCGCAGCCTGCCGGTGCGGGCCCCTTGATCCGAGGAACCCCTGCCGGGGGGGCGTCTCGGAACGCGATCGCGACCGGCGGCAATGTAAGACCGAGGAGTTCCTGCATCTGCATCCCTTGCGTCTTCAGGTCCATGTGTTTCTGTTCCTCCTTCTATATCCCATCATGCTCGTTCGTGTGGAGCGGGCGAAACTGCCCCTCGGTCGGCTCCGCGCAGCAAAACCAGGGTTCAGTGAGCCGCGGCGGCCGATGCCGCTCCCGCGCTCGTAACTGCGACACATCGGCAGCCGGTGACGGCCGTCCCGCCATATCACAGGCGAGCGCGCGCAAGCGGTCGAATGTAACCGCAGGGTCCTGGCCGGTCTCGGCCGCCGCCTCCACGGCCGCAGTGACCATCTTGTGAAGCGTGTCCAGGCGCGCGTCGGGATGTGCCCAGTGATACTGAAAACTCGCCTGATCGAGCGGGCCCAGGAAGCGATGTATCTCCGGACGGTTCAATAGGGCGGAGCCGGGCGGGATCAACAGGCGGACCGTGTACTGCACCGGGTCAGCGGCGTCAATCAAGCCGTGCGCCTCCATGACGTCGAACATCTCTATGTAGTCGCCCAGGGTCGTCCACGGGGTAAACGCCACCAGCGAAGGGCGGAGCGTGATTCCTGCCGATCGCAGGATCTCGACCGCGGTGATGACATCGGCTCGCGTGTGTCCCTTCTCGAGACGCCCCAGCACGGTGTCGCTGAAGGATTCCACGGCCGAGATCACGAAGAGGCAACCGAGCGCCCGAAGCTCGGGGAAGACGGCGCGGTGCTTCAAGATGTGCTCGATCTTCGCCGTAAAATCAAAAGTCAGATGCGGGAACTCGGCGTGCATCGCGCGGACGATGCTCGACGAGTGGCCGGGCCCGTTCAGGAAGTCCGGGTCGCCGAACGTGATGTGGGTCGCGCCGGCTTGGACCTGCCGGCGGATGTCTTCCAGGATGGCGTCTTCCGGGACGATAAAGAAGCGGCCCTCGTAAACCGGCACGATGGGACAGTGGAGGCAGTGGTGCAAGCACCCTCTGCTGGCCTCCACGTACCCGACGAGGTGCCGGCGGCCATCGCATTCGAGGCGGGCGTACTTGTCGAGTGTCGGTAATCTGCCCCGGGTTGGCGTAGGGAAGTTCAAGATTCTCTTTAGATACGGACCTGCCGTTCGACCGCGACGGCTGACGCCTTCGATCCCTCCGAGCTCTTGGCCTCTCTCCAAAGCCTCGATGAGGTTGACGAGCGGCACCTCATATTCTCCGCCGATTATCGAGTCGGCGAAATGTTGAAGGAGGTACTCGGCGTTGAGTGAGGCGTAGAGACCGTAGAAGCAGATGTGACGGGGTGGAATGCTCTTCCGGATCAACTCGGCCACGCGGACGCCGAGGCGAAGCGCCGTGTGCATCGGCACGGAGATCCCGACGAAGCAAGCGCGCCGGACGCGCTCCATATCAAAGTCCTCGACCGCGATGTCCAACGCGGCTGGTGCATACCCCGCCTTATTGAGGAACGCAAGCGGTTGGGCGATGCCGATCGGCTGGTGGCCCAGTTCGTAGGATGAGATCAGCAGGATGGCGCCCGGTGTCCGCAACGACGGTTCCCCATCGCCCGTAAGGCCGGGTACCCGCTTCTGAACGCTCAAGCCCGCAACTTCCTCCTCATTTAACGGCATGGGCTTGATTGTACCGGAACAGCCGGTCGCTCGTCGCCTGATTTGTCGTGAACGCCGTCAACACCCCCCGTCATGGAAGACCGGCGACCAGGCTCGTCCGCCAGCCTCGTCCCATTAGGCCCCACAACAAATTCTTCTTGCTGTCGCCTTTCTCTACAGTCAGCATGTCAGATAAGGGTGCGCGGCTCGTCGGTCAACGCTAACTTCTTAAAATAGCGGGGAGACCAACGTTGCTTTCGGCCGGCGTGGTGTGGCATTACGGTTGCTGAATGAAGTGATACCATGAGCCGGATTGCCTCCATTCTGAAACGGCTTTGCGAGACCGAACATGCCGACTCGCGCCGTCCGAACATCTTAGGGACCCTCCTTGCCGTTCAGTCTGAGCTGGGGCATGTCCCTCAAGAAGCGGTCCCCGAGATTGCCGCGGTGCTGGGCGTGACGGATGCGGAAGTGGCGGGGGTCCTCTCGTTCTATCCAGATTTGCGTATCCAAGCCCCGGGCCGCCATGTGGTCCGGGTCTGTCTGGGGGAATCCTGCGTGGCCAATCATTGCAAGCGGACCCTCAAGGAGTTGGAGAAGACGCTGGCTGTTCATCTGGGCGAGACCACGAGAGACGGCCGGTTCACGCTGGAGAAGGTCTATTGCGTGGGCAACTGCGCGGTGTCGCCGACCGTCATGATTGATGAAAATGTGCATGGCCGGGTCGTGCCCGCCTCGGTGAGTACGCTGTTGAAGGATTACCGATGACGCGCCAGCTTTATCTCTCGCAGGACACGTCCGCGCGGGCGGTCGGCGCCGAGCGCTTGGCGAAGACCTGGGCGAAGGAACCGGGCATCGAACTCGTCCGCACGTCCAGCCGCGGGGCCTTTTATCTGGAACCGCTCGTCGAAGTGGACGGCCCGAACGGCCGACTCGGCTGGCCGAACGCCACCGTACGTGACCTGCCCCGAATCCTTCAGGGTGAAGGTGGAGTGCCCGTCGAGGATCTCGCGTTTCTCGCGAAGCAGACGCGGGTGACCTTCGCCAATGCAGGAGTGACGCGGCCGCATTCCCTGGAAGACTACCGAAGCCATGGCGGCTTCAAAGGGCTCGAGGCCGCGTTGCGATCAACACCTCAAGGAGTCATACAAGAGGTCACGGCCTCGGAGTTGCGCGGGCGCGGGGGCGCGGCGTTTCCGGTGTGGCGCAAGTGGCAGGCGGCTCAAGAGACGCAAGCCGACCGGAAGTACGTGGTCGCCAACGCCGACGAGGGGGACGCCGGGACTTATTGCGACCGGATGATCATGGAAGGTGAGCCCTTCCGGCTGATCGAGGGGATGCTGATCGCCGCGCATGCCATCGGGGCGACGAAGGGCTATATCTATTGCCGCTACGAGTATCCGGCGGCGGCCCGATCTCTGCGCGCGGCCATAGACATTCTGACGAGATCGGGATATCTGGGCACCCCCACCTATCCCTCCCCCCTCGAGGGGGAGGGTAAGGGAGGGGGGGCAGGAGCCTTTGAGCTGGAGGTCTTCGTCGGCGCCGGGTCCTACGTCTGCGGCGAGGAGACGGCCTTGCTGCAATCTTTGGAAGGCAAGCGCGGCATGGTTCAAGCCAAGCCGCCGTATCCCGCCGTCAGCGGCCTCTACGGTAAGCCCACCCTGATCAGCAACGTGCTGACCTTCGCCACCATCCCGACGATCCTCGCGCGCGGGGGGCCATGGCACGCCTCCCTTGGGACCGAGCACTCGAAGGGCACCATGCCTTTGCAGATCGGCGGCCGCGTCAAGCGGCCCGGGCTTGTGGAGGTTCCGTTCGGATTGACCCTGGAAGAGGCCATCGAGGAATACGGCGGCGGCATGTCGGTGGGCGCTCGGTTCAAGGCCGTCCAGGTCGGCGGACCGCTCGGGAGCCTCTTCACGCGCGCGAACCTCAAGACGAAAATCTGTTACGACGCCTTTGCGCGGGCCGGTGCGATCCTCGGACATGGAGGCATCGTGGTCTTTGACCAGGAGACGGACATGGTCGAGTTGACGCGCCATTACATGGCCTTTACGGCGGACGAGTCCTGCGGCAAATGCACGCCCTGCCGTGTGGGATCGGTCCGGGCGCGTGAGATTTTGGACGGGATTGCGGCGGGGCAGGGCCAGCCGGGCGATCTTGAGCTTCTGGCCGATCTCGGCGAGACGATGAAACAAGCAAGCCTCTGCGCGCTGGGAGGCCGGGCGCCCTATCCGGTCTTGACGGCGATTGAGCACTTCAGAAAGGAATTTCAGTGACGGTGAATCTGACGATAGACGGGCGAACGGTGCAAGCCGTATCCGGGGACACGGTGCTGACGGCTTCGCAGAAGGCCGGCATGCCGATCCCAACCCTCTGTGCCTCGCCTCATCTGAAGCCCTATGGCGGCTGCCGCTTGTGCCTCTGTCACATCGAGGGCCAGGCGGGACTCCCGGCCTCTTGCACCACGCCGGTCCGGGAAGGGATGGTGGTCCGGACCGATTCCGAAATCTTGAACCGGCACCGGCGGAATATCCTGGAGCTGTATCTGTCGGAGCAGGCCGACCAGGGCCTTGCCGCCTCCGAGCCGCTGCTGCGCCTCGCCCGGCAATTCGGGCTGCACGCCGTTCGCTATCGGGAGCCGCAAAAGCGTCCAGGCGCCATTGACGCGTCGAATCCCTACTTCGCATTCGATCCCGCCAAGTGCATCGCCTGCGCGCGGTGCGTGCGGGTCTGCGACGAGGTGCAGGGGACCTTTGCCCTCGCGTTGGCCGACCGCGGGTTCGGCACGCGCATGATCGCCGGCAACGACGTGGGCTACGCGGCCTCCAACTGCGTCTCGTGCGGCGCGTGCGTGAAGGAATGTCCGACCGACGCGTTGTACGAGAAGGCGATGGCCGAGTTCGGCCGTCCCGACTCCATGACGCGGACCACGTGCACCTACTGCGGCGTCGGCTGCCAGTTCGATGCGGGGCTGCGCGCGGGTCGGATCGTGCAGATGGCGCCGGTGGACGAGAGCCCGGTCAACCAGGGCCACGCCTGTATGAAGGGCCGGTTCGGTTGGGACTATCTATACTCGCCAGAGCGCCTCACGAAACCGCTTATTAAACGAGACAAACAATTGGTCGAGACCTCCTGGGACGACGCCTTGTCCTTCCTGGCCGACCGCTTCAGCAAGATGCGGAAGACTTATGGCCCTGAGTCCCTGGCCGTCATCTCGTCGAGCCGGGGAACGAACGAGGAGAACTACCTCATCTCCAAGTTCGTCCGGTGCGTTCTCGGCACCAACAACATTGATAACTGCGCGCGGGTCTGCCACAGCGCGACCGTCACCGGCATGATGGAGGTCCTCGGGGCCTCGGCGGCGACCAATTCACTGGACTCGATCGAGCATGCGAAGCTCATCATGGTGGTGGGCGCCAACCCCACCGAGGCGCACCCAGTGGCGGGGGCGCGGATCAAGCGGGCGGTCCGGCGGGGGACGCCGTTGATCGTGATTGACCCGCGCCGGATCGAGCTGACGAAGTACGCGACGCTGCACTTACGTCTGCGTCCCGGCACCAACGTTGCGCTCCTGAACGGTCTGGCTCACGTGATCGTCACCGAGGGCCTGACCGATCGGGCCTTCATCGAGGCGCGCACCGAACAGTACGCGGACTGGCTCCAGACTGTCATGCCCTGCACGCCGGAGGTGACCGAACGGATTACCGGCGTGCCGGCGGATCTCATCCGGCAGGCCGCGCGTCTGTATGCTCGGAGCGGAGCCTCGATGTGCATTCACGGCTTGGGCGTGACCGAGCACAAATTCGGCAGCCACGGCGTGATCGCGCTCTGCAATCTGGCGCTGGCGACCGGCAACATCGGGCGGATCGGGACCGGGATCAATCCTCTCCGGGGACAGAATAACGTCCAGGGCGCCTGCGACTCCGGCTCGATGCCCATCTCCTTCGCCGGGTACCAGCGATTCGACGATCCCGTGCTCCGGACCCTGCACGAGAACGTTACAAACCGGCCGCTCCCGCAGAAGCGCGGGCTCAAAATTCCCGACATGTGGGATGCCGCGCTGGGGGGCACGCTCAAAGGACTCTGGATCATCGGCTACGATGTCGCCCAGACCGATCCGAACCTCAAGAAGGTCCGCGCGGCGCTCGAGCGGTTGGAGTTCCTGGTCGTCCAAGACCTTTTCATGAGCCAGACGGCGAGATATGCGCATCTGATCTTGCCTGGCGCGGCTTTCGTCGAGAAGGACGGGACCTACACGAATCTCGAGCGGCGCGTGCAACGGGTCCGCAAGGTGGTGAATCCGCCGGCCGGCATCAAGCCGGACTGGCAGGTGTTCTGCGAAGTGGCGACGCGGATGGGCTATCCCATGCGGTACGACCATCCCTCGCAGGTCATGGACGAGATGACCCTCCTGACGCCGATGATGCGCGGGATCACATACGAGCGGTTGGATCGCGAGAACGGCCTGCAATGGCCGGTCCCGGAGGCGGGCCACCCGGGTACTTCGGTGATGCACCAGGACGGTTTCCCCCACGGGAAGGCGCAATTCGTCGGCGTGGACTATCTCCCGCCGGGTGAGGAGCCGACCGAGGAGTATCCTTTCGTACTCGTGACGGGCCGCATTCTGGAGCACTATTGCTCGGGGGCCCAGACGCGCCGGACGCGGATCATGGATCTCGTGAACCGAGACGTCCTGGAGATCCATCCGGACGACGCCCGCAAGCTCCGCCTCCGCAACGGGCACCGGGTCAAGGTCGTCAGCGCGCGAAGCGAGATCACGATGCCGGTCAAGGTCTCCGCACGTGTGGCCCCGGGACAGCTCTTCGCCAGCTTTCACTTCCCGGAGAACAACCTGAACACGCTGCTCTCATCGAGCGCCGATGAGGCCTCCAAGTGTCCCGAGTACAAGGTCTCGACGGTGCGGCTGGAGAAGGTCAAGGAAAAATAAGTGAGGCTGAACCAGGAACCCACTGATTCCGGACGACTCATTCTTCGAGATGGGACGACGGCAACAATCCGCCTCGCCCAGCCTGACGATCGGGGACCGCTGCGCGCCTTCATTGCGCGGCTTTCGCCGGAGGCGATGAGCCGGCGGTTCTTTTCTCAGGCGCCTCCGAAGGCCCAGGAGATTGATGCCCTGTGCGATTCCTCAGACCCTCGCTCTCAGTTGACCCTCATTGTCACCCGCACGCGGGAAGGCTCCACCCGGATCATTGCGACAGGCACCTACCTGTCGAAGGATGAGCAAACGGCCGAAGTCGCCTTTGCCGTGGACGATGAGTTTCGAGGCAAGGGATTAGGAACTTTGCTGTTGGAGCGGCTCGCGCTGCTGGCGGTGCGCCACGGCTTCGTCCGCTTCTGGGCCATCACCCACGCCGACAACAAGCCGATGCGGGATATCTTCCGCGAATCCGGCTTTCCGTTCCGCGAGATGCTGGAAGGAGGCGACATCGAGATTGATCTGTCGGTCGTCCCGACCGAAACGAGCCTGGCCCGCTCCGAGATGCGGGACCGTGTGGCGACCACCGCCTCGCTGCGTCCCTTCTTCAGGCCCCGGTCGGTGGCGGTGGTCGGCGCCTCCCGCGACCCGTCGAGCATCGGCTACCGGATCCTTGACGCCCTGGTGATGAACCGCTTTCAAGGTCCAGTATATCCGGTCAATCCGAAGACCTCCGTGGTAGGCTCTATTCGCGCCTATCCCACCGTGCGGGACCTGCCGCCGCCCGTTGATCTGGCCATCATCGCGGTTCCCAGGGACGCCGTGATGGGCGTGGTGGACGAATGCGCGGAGCGCGGGATCCGGGCGCTCATCGTCATCACGGCGGGCTATGCGGAAGTCAATGCCGAAGGCCGTGAGTTGCAGAGAAAATTGGTGGAGAAGGTGCGCGGCTACGGCATGCGCCTGGTCGGTCCGAACTGCCTGGGGCTGCTGAACACGGATCCGGAAGTCCGACTTAACGCGACCTTCTCGCCCGTGTTTCCATCGGCAGGGAGGGTGGCGATGGCCTCCCAAAGCGGGGCGCTGGGTGTGGCGCTCTTGGCCGCCTCCCGCCGTTTCCATCTGGGCCTCTCCAGCTTCGTCAGTTTCGGGAACAAGGCGGATGTTTCCAGCAACGATCTTGTCCAGTACTGGGAGGGAGACCCTGAAACGGACGTCATCCTCCTGTACCTCGAATCCTTCGGGAACCCGCGCCGATTTGCGCGCATCGCCCGGCGCGTGAGTCAGCCCAAGCCCATCGTGGCGGTCAAGGGCGGGCGGACGCAGGCAGGGCGGCGCGCGGCGGGATCCCACACGGCGGCCCTGGCGGCAAGCGATGTGGCGGTGGAGGCCCTCTTCCGTCAGACCGGGGTCATCCGCGCCGAGACGTTGGAGGACATGTTCGGGCTGGCCGCGGCGTTGAGCAGCCAGCCGTTGCCGCGAGGTCGTCGGGTCGCCGTCGTCACCAATGCCGGCGGCCCCGGCATTCTCTGCGCGGATGCGTGCGAAGCGGGTGGTCTCACGGTGACGGAGCTTTCGGCTGAGACCAGGGCCCGCCTGACCGCGTTCCTGCCGGCGACGGCCAGCGTGGCAAACCCTGTGGATATGATCGCGTCGGCCACACCCGAGCACTACCGCCGGACGATCGAGACGGTCTTGGCGGCTGACGAAACGGATGCCGTGATCGTCCTCTACATCCCTTTGGACATGACCATCCCGGAGGCATTGGTCAACGCCATTCGCGACGGGGTGGCGGCGGGGCGCGCGTCAGGCGGAAAGGAGAAGCCGGTGCTGGGGTGCTTGATGGGGGGAGAGGGGATCAAAAGGCCGCTGGCCTTGGAACACGAAAGCATTCCCGCGTATGCCTTTCCGGAGGCGGCCGCGCAGGTCTTGAGTAAGGTGACCGCATACGCTGACTGGCGGGCGCAACCGCTCGGGACGGTGCCGGACTTTGAAGGTATCAATCTACGCTCGGCCCGCGAGATTTGCGGGACGGCGTTGGAACAACGTGGCGAGGGCTGGCTTTCCGCAGAAGAAACCCGCCTGCTCCTCAAATCGGTGGGTTTGCCGATGCCGCCTGGCGGGGTAGCGAAGACCGCGGATGAAGCGGCGGACCTGGCTATGGCCATCGGGTTCCCTGTCGCGGTAAAGCTGGCCTCGCATCGCCTCGTGCATAAAACGGAAGTCGGCGGGGTCCACCTCAATCTGGCGGATGAGGCGGCGGTCCGGCACGCCTACGGCACGATTCGTGATCGTCTGGTGAAAGAGAACAGCCTCCATGAAATGGACGGCGTGCTCGTGCAGCCGATGATGTTCGGCGGCGTGGAGGTGATGGTGGGGGTGACGGAAGACCCGCTCTTCGGGCCGCTGATCGCGTTCGGCCTGGGCGGGATCCATGTCGAAATTCTGCGCGACGTGTGTTTTCGCATCACCCCGCTGACCGACCGCGACGCGGGCGAAATGGTCCGCGGGATTCGGGGCTTTCGACTCCTCGAGGGATACCGTGGTCACCCGGCGGCCGACGTGAAGGCGATCCAGGATATCCTCTTGCGTGTCTCCCGTTTGGTCGAAGAGGTTCCGGAGATCAGCGAGCTGGATCTGAACCCGATCTTCGCCTTTCCACCAGGCGAGGGTTGTCTGGTCGTGGACGCCCGCATCCGGGTGGCTCCGTCTCCATAAAGGTCGCCGAACGCGGGAATCTTTTGAATCTTTGACTTTATGGATGGCCAAGGATTTCTTGCGATCGTCTCCGGCGGGCTGATCGGCCTGTCGCTCGGTGCGACCGGGGGAGGGGGGTCGTTGCTGGCGATCCCCCTGCTGGTCTATGTGTTGGGGACGACGGCGCGCGATGCGACGACGATGTCCTTGATGATCGTCGGAGCCTCCGCCTTGCTGGGCGTCTGGGAATACGGACGGATCGGAGCGGTGAGAGTCAAGCCTGCACTCGTCTTCAGCGGGACCGGCGCGGTCGGTGCGTGGGTCGGGTCCTACCTCCATCAATTGGTCCGGCAAGAAGTGCTGCTCGTGCTTTTCGGGATGCTGATGCTGGGTGTGGCGGGGAAGATGCTGCGCTGGAAGGGCGCCGAGTCCGAAAGAGATGCCGAGGGGAGTTGTGCCCAGCGGTTTCCGCGGACCTGTTGGATCAAGGTCTCCGGCATCGGCTCGCTGGTCGGACTCCTGACTGGGTTCTTCGGGGTCGGCGGAGGGTTCATCATCGTGCCGGCCCTGGTGCTGCTGCTGGGATTCCCGATGCGCGCGGCCGCGGGGACATCGCTCCTCATCATTGCGTTGATCTCACTCGGGGGCCTTGTGGGGCACTTGCAGTTTGGGCAAATCAACGCCAGGCTGGCGGTGCGTGTGCTCCTGGGGAGCGCAGCCGGGATTGCGCTGGGCACGAAGTTGGGTCGTAGGGCTTCGCCCGAGACGACGACCAAGGCGTTCGCTTTTGTTTTGATCGGAATAGCTCTGCCGCTGATCGTTCACAATGTTGAAAGACTCGGATGGCTGTAGGATGATGGCAACATGAGCGCACATCGGCTGCAGGCTGTCGCTCTCGGCGTCGTCTTGGCAGTCCTGGCCGGTGCCTGCCAGCCCCTCATTTTTACGCCGCCGTCTCTGGAGGCTATTCCGAACGATGAACAGGGGGCGAAGATTCGTTTCGGATACAAGCTTGTGGTCAACACCCAAGAGCACGGGCAAAGCTATGTCGGCAACGCCTTGAATTGCACGAACTGCCATCTTGGCGCCGGGCGAGTCCTGCACGCCGCGCCGTTCGTGGGCCTGATCTCGGTCTATCCGGAGTACCGCTCCCGCAACGCCAGGATGAACAACATCGAGGACCGCCTCGACCAGTGTTTTGAGCGCAGCCTGAACGGCAAAGCGTTGCCGCCGAGAAGCCGCGAAAAGGAAGCGCTGGTCGCCTACATCGGATGGCTCTCGAAGGACGCGCCGGTTGAGGCTGTCAAGCAGTGGCGGGGGTTTCCTCGGATCGAGCCGAGCCGCAGCCCCGATTCGCAGAACGGCCGAACCCTTTTCGCAACCAAGTGCGCGAACTGCCACGGGCCGGACGGTCATGGGACGCCGGCCGCGCCGCCGGTGTGGGGACCACGGTCGTACAACATGGGCGCGGGCATGGCACGCGTGAGCCTGGCCGCGGGTTTCATCAAGGCGAACATGCCGTTGGGCCAGGGCGGGACGCTGAGTGACGACGAGGCGTACGACCTGGCGGCGTTCATCAACAACCAGCCGCGGCCCGATTTCCCTGGTAAGGCCAAGGACTGGCCGAAGGGCGGCAAACCGGCCGACTCGCCGTACTAATCTCAACCCAAGCCAACGTGTTCCTAGGCAACTCCTCGAAGACCGCGAGGGGAGATGCCGAGACCTGAAAGCCTTACCTACTACAGTCTTCATGTCCAAACTGAATACCCTATTCTAAGCCGTTGCCGTTCAAAAGTGGACGTTTCGTATCTGAAAGCGTACGGCTTGTAACGGATCGGATACTCTGCCTCACGGGTGGTAGAGTGGCCTCCGCTCAAGCCTCAGCGTGTAAGTCGTTGTTTTTGCTCTTCCTCCTAAACTTCACTTAGGCCGTCCCTTCTCGTTGCTGAAGGCAGGCATTTTGCTTAGTACAGTTTGTTTCAGGCTGAAATCGTGATCAAATGAAGTCGTCGATACGCATCCTCCATCTCGAAGTCAATCCGAAGGACGCGGAACTTGTTCGTTCCACGTTGGAGGCGGACGGCCTTGCCTGCGAGGTGGTCCGTGTGGAGACCCAGGCCGAGTTCGTAGCTGCCTTGGAAGAAGGCGGATTTGATTTGATCCTCTCCGACTTTAGTCTTCCCTCATTCGACGGGCTTTCTGCTCTGACCGTCGCCCGGCGCAAATGCCCTGATGTCCCATTCATCATTGTCTCTGGAATGATCGGGGAAGAATCAGCGGTGATCACCCTGCAGCACGGCGCGACGGATTATCTTGTGAAACAGCGGCTCACACGGCTTGGGCCCGCCGTACACCGGGCCTTGCGCGAGGCCGAGGAGCGGATCGAGCGCCAGCAGGCCGAGGAGGCGTTGCGGCAGTCCCAAGAACAGCTTCGCCAGTCCCAGAAGATGGAGGCGATCGTGCAGCTCGCCGGAGGCATCGCCCACGACTTCAATAATCTCTTAACAGTCATCACCGGCTACAGCGAGCTCATGCTGCAAACTCTCGCCGCTGACGACCTCCATCGCGGCAACATCGAACAGATCAGGCAGGCAGGGGAGCGGGCCGCCGCACTGACGCGCCAACTGCTGGCCTTCAGCCGCAAGCAGGTGCTGGCGCCCACGGTGCTGGACCTCAACGCCGTCGTGACCAATATGGACTCGATGCTTCGGAGAGTGATCGGGGAGGACATCGAGTTGGTCTCCGTTCCGGCACCGGGGCTCGGGCGTGTGCAAGCCGACCAGGGGCAGCTTGAGCAGGTCATCGTGAACCTGGCCGTCAACGCCCGCGATGCCATGCCCCAAGGAGGCAGGCTCACCATTGAGACCGCAAATGTCGAGCTGGACGATGCCTATGCCCGCCGCCACGTTTCCGTCAAGCCCGGCCCTTATGTGATGCTGGCGGTGAGCGACACCGGGTGTGGAATGGATGCGGAAACGCAATCCCGTATCTTCGAGCCCTTCTTTACCTCCAAAGAACGGGGCAAGGGCACGGGGCTCGGTTTGGCCACCGTGTACGGGATCGTCAAACAGAGCGGCGGGAATGTCTGGGTGTACAGCGAGCCGGGACAAGGGGCGACGTTCAAGATTTACCTGCCGAGGATCGAAGAGACCGTCATGACGGTCGAACCGGAAAGCGCTCCACTTCAGGCGCCACGTGGCTCGGAGACCGTCCTGCTGGTGGAAGACGAAGAGGGTGTCCGGACACTGGTTCGCACGATCCTCCAGACGAACGGCTACACCGTACTGGAGGCGCGTCACGGCAAAGAGGCCTTTTTCATTTCCGGGCGACACGAGGGCCCGATCCACCTGATGGTCACCGATGTGGTGATGCCGGGGATGAGCGGGCAGGAGTTGGCCGACCGCTTGAAATCCTCGCGTCCGGATATGAAGGTGCTCTTCCTATCGGGCTATACGGACGAAGCTGTGGTTCGCCACGGGGTGCTGAAACCGGGCACGGCCTTTCTTCAAAAGCCCTTCACCCCGGGCCGTCTGGCGCGCAAGGCGCGCCTGGTGCTGGATGGTCAATGACCCGTTACCTGGTCCTAGACGCAATGGACGAATTCTGCTAGCTTGGTAGTGAGTCGTGGTATGAAGATCCTGGTGGTTGACGACGAGGCCGCTCTCCGGGACGTTTGCAGCCAAGCCTTGAGCCGCGCCGGATACGACGTCTCGACCGTGGCGTCCGGCGAGGAGGCGGTCCCTCGCTTGGTGGAGGGTTGGGACATCATCCTGACCGACCTTTCAATGCCCGGTGCGATTGATGGCAACGAGTTGGTGCGCCGCGCGCGGGCTATCGGACATGCGGATGTCCTGCTCATGACAGGCAATCCAGCTCTCGAGACCGCCATCCAGGCGATGAAGGACGGGGCGTTCGATTACCTGATCAAGCCGTTCTCCGTGGACACGCTTCGGATAGCGGTCAAGCGCTGCGAGGACAAACGGCGGCTCTCCCAGGAACTCGCCCGCGAAAAAGCTCTTCGAGCCGAACTGGCCCGGATGCAGAAGGTGGAGGAGACCTTCGGGCAGTTTGTCACCCCGGAAGTGGCCGAGTTCGTCCTGGCCCACCCGGATGACTTCTGGAATCGGGCGGAGCGTCGGGCGGTGACGATCCTGTTCTCGGATGTCCGGGGTTTCTCGTCCTTCGCGGCGCGGGTGCCGCCGGAGGAGGTGGTCTCGGCGCTGAACGACATCTTTGTGCGGGTGATAGATGCGATTCGCTGGGAGGGGGGGATTCTGAACAAGTTCATCGGGGACGGCTTGATGGCCTTGTTCGGAGCGCCGATTCCGAGCGAGCGCCACGCGCAGGCCGCTGCTCGGGCTGCGGTGCGGGCGCGTGACGCGGTCGAGGCCCTGGCGGGGGCACGGAGCAAGCAGGGCCTGGTTCCGCTGCGGATCGGGACCGGGGTAAATACCGGTGAAGTGGTGGCCGGCTGTGTGGGGACGAAGGATCGGGCGGAGTACAGTGTGATCGGACATGCGGTGAACTTGGCGGCTCGCCTCGAGGAAGCGGCGGCTCCCGGGCAGATCTTGGTGGGTCCTGACACACACGCGCGCATCCGAGAGACGTTCGAGATCAGTGGGACGCTCACCCTGAAGCTGGCCGGAATGCCCGAACCGGTTCCTGTGACGGAACTGATCGGCGAGAGGCGGCCTGACGGCAGGCCAGTGTTCGGTTCGCGCGCCGTCGGTTGAAAGGAGACGGGGATGGCGACGATTCTGGTGGTGGATGACGAACGGTTGGTCTGTGACCTATTTAGGACGGTGTTACATCACCATGGCCACGAAGTCCTGACGGCAATCGGCGGCCGCGAGGGCATCAAGCTGTTCCGAGAGCGGAGGCCACGCTTTACACTGTTGGACCTGAACATGCCGGAGATGAACGGCATCGAGGTCCTGAAACAGATACGGGAGACGGACCTCCAAGCCGCCGTGATCATGATGACGGGACACGCCACGGAAGACTTGAAGAACCAGGCTTTCGAGCTGGGCGTGACCGATTTCCTGAGCAAGGGTTCCTCGCTCGAGGCCTTGGAGAGGGTCATGGAGCGGGTCATGAAGCTCTCCCCCGAAGCGGTCGAAACACCACCGCAGTCCGCAGGCCCGGCGGCGGAGCCGTCCGGCACTCCAGCCGGGGAATCAATCCTGGTTGTGGATGACGAGCCGCAGGTCCGAGACTTGCTCAGGGATTTCTTGAACAAGTGCGGCTACCGGGTCCGGACGGCCCAGGATGGCCCCACGGCCCTGGCGTTGGTGGAGCAGGAGTGGCCGCAGCTCATCGTCCTGGATATGTATATGCCTGGAATGAATGGGCCGGAGTTGCTGCGCGAACTGCGGTCGAAGGAATACGGGGGCGGGGTGATCGTGCTGACCGGCAGTCAGAACGAGAAGATGCTGCTGGAGGTCTTGAATCTGGGTGCGACGGAAATCCTGAGCAAGCCTGTGGACCTTGAGCGGTTGGAACTGGCGGTTCAAGTGGGCTGTATCCTCGCAGAACTGTGAGGCGTGGTTGACGGGGGCGCCGTGGATCTCGCCTTATTGAAACGGAATTCCGAATACGAATGGGGCATCGCGCCCTTCGGCAAGATGCGTGTGCCGGCGGTCGTTTTTGCCAGTGAGGCGTTGATCCGCGACATGGACCTCAAGGTCTACGAGCAGGTTACCAATGTGGCGGCCCTGCCCGGTATCGAAAAGGCCTCCTATGCCATGCCGGATGCCCATTGGGGCTATGGATTTCCCATAGGGGGCGTGGCCGCGTTCGATCCTGAGCGGGGTGGGGTGGTCTCGGCCGGCGGGGTGGGGTTCGACATCTCCTGCGGGGTGCGCACGCTTCATACGGGGCTCACCCTGAATGAGATCCTCCCGGTGAAAGAACGGTTGGCGGATGCCCTCTTTCGCAAAGTACCGGCCGGGGTAGGAAGCACCGGCAAAGTGCACCTCGATAGCAAGGGTTTGGAGGCCATGCTCACCGGCGGCGCCCGATGGGCGGTTGAGAAAGGGTACGGCACTCCGGCGGACTTGGACCGTATCGAAGAGCGCGGATGTATGGCGGGGGCTCGGCCTGAACAGGTCTCGGATCATGCCAAGAAACGCCAGCAGGACGAGATGGGCACGCTGGGGTCCGGGAATCACTATCTGGAGGTGCAGCAGGTACGGGAGGTCTATGATGCCGGAATAGCCGTTGCGTTCGGGATCCGTGAAGGGGACATCGTCATCAGCATTCATTGCGGCTCTCGCGGCCTGGGGCATCAGATCGGCACCGAGTTTTTAAAAAAGATGGTGGTTACCGCTGCGGGTCATGGGATTGAACTGCCCGACCGCGAACTCGCCTGCGCGCCCCTTGAGTCCGACATCGGCCGGAACTACCTGGGCGCCATGCGTGCGGCCATCAATTGCGCGCTGGCCAATCGCCAAATCATTACCCACTTGGTTCGGCAAGTCTTTGCCGACGTGCTGCCCCAGGCCGACCTCCAGCTGCTGTACGATGTGTCGCATAACACGTGCAAGGTGGAAGAGCATGTCGTCTGCGGCCGGGCCAAACGGCTGTTTGTGCACCGTAAGGGCGCGACTCGCGCCTTCGGTCCCGGTCATCCCGATCTCCCGGCGGCGCTGCGCGAGATCGGCCAACCGGTTCTGATCGGCGGGACCATGGGCACGGCGTCCTATATTCTTGCCGGGACCCGGGAAGGCATGGCGCTCGCCTTCGGCTCGTCCTGTCATGGCGCAGGGCGAAGCATGAGCCGCCACCAGGCCACCCGGCAGTGGCGGGGCCGTGATGTCGTTGACCAACTGGCCGGCCGTGGCATTCTGATCCGGAGCCCCTCTTACCGCGGGGTGGCCGAGGAGGCTCCAGGGGCGTACAAGGACGTGAGCGCCGTCGTGGATGCGGCCGATCAGGCGAAGCTGTCCCGCAAGGTGGCGCGGCTTGAACCGCTGATTTGCGTCAAAGGTTAGGGTGGGTCAGCTCTTCCTGGACGTCTTGGCCACGAAGCCGGTGATCTCCTGTTCCAGCTTCTTGCTTCCGCAGGACGGACACTTGGCAGCCCCGCTCTCATGATCCTTGAGCGACAAGGCCAGGTGGAATTCCTTGCCGCAATCCTGGCATTTATAGTCGTACATCGGCATGGCCTTACCTCCGAAGTCTGAACTCGGAACGAGATCCAACCCCAGTTTGCCTACCGGGGAGAATTCCATTTTAATCGCGCGGATGACAAAAAGCTAATCCTTGCTCAAGGGCCTTGAGGCAGCTATCCTGGAGGGAGCCAGCTCGGACCCTCCTGGACTCCATGCGACGAGTACTTAAACCGGTACATTAATGTCACCCGCGCCGACGATCATACATTTAAACCTCCTTCCCGGAGACGCGTTGCTGGTCGCGGACATCCAGAATGATTTCCTTCCGGGGGGCAGTTTAGGGGTGCCGCAGGGGGATGAGGTCGTTCCGGTCCTGTGCCGCTATGTGGCCTGGTTCCACTCGCGCGGGTTGCCGATTTTCGCCACGCGGGACTGGCATCCCCCCGATCACTGTTCGTTTCGAGAGCAAGGAGGAATCTGGCCTAGCCACAGTGTGGCGGGATCGAAGGGCGCGGAGTTCCATCCCGATTTCCATCTTCCACGGTCGGCGATCGTCATTTCCAAAGCCACGGACCCCAAGAAAGAGGCCTATTCCGCTTTCGAGGGAACGATCTTGGATGAGCGTTTGCGCGAAACCGGAGCGCGACGGTTGTTCATCGGAGGGCTGGCAACCGACTACTGCGTGCTCAACACGGTCAGAGATGCGACTAAAAGAGGCTATACGGTCTTTCTGCTGATGGATGGAATCCGGGCGGTGAATCTGAATCCGGACGACGGGCGCAACGCCGAGGAAGAGATGATTCGGCTGGGGGCCGCTCCGATTCGTTGGGAGAACCTGTTCCCATGAACGAGCCGCCGAGCGTGTTGCTGACCGATCTCTACCAGCTCACTATGCTGCAGGGGTACCTCGACCATCGCATGGAGGGAACGGCGGTGTTCGAGTTTTTCGTTCGTAAGCTGCCGCCACGCCGCGGGTTTCTACTTGCAGCCGGTCTGGAACAAGCCTTGGATTACCTGCAGAACCTGCGCTTTGCTCAGTGGGAGTTGGACTGGGTGGCCAAGAGCGGCCGCTTCAGCAAAGCGTTCGTGGACTACTTGGAGCAGTTGCGGTTTACCGGCGATGTGCACGCCATGCCGGAGGGGACCGTCTGCTTTCCCGATGAGCCGATCCTGAGAGTAACGGCTCCGCTTCCGCAGGCGCAACTGGTTGAGACCCGCCTGATCAATCTCCTTCATTTTCAAACGCTGATCGCGTCCAAAGCCGCGCGCGCGGTGCTGGCGGCGGCGGGTAAGGTGCTGGTGGATTTCGGGTTGCGCCGGGCCCACGGCGAGGAAGCCGGCCTGCTCGCGGCCCGCGCGAGTTACCTGGCCGGCTTTTCCGGAACGGCCACCGTCCTGGCGGGGGCCCTGTTCGGCGTGCCGGTGTACGGTACGATGGCCCACTCCTTCATTCAGGCCCATGAAGCGGAAACGGAGGCGTTCGAGCATTTCGCCCAGGCACAGCCGGACAATATTGTTTTCCTGCTTGATACGTACGACACGGAGGCCGGGGCCCGCAAAGTGGTGGCGTTGGCGCCCCGCTTGCGAATGCACGGTCTGACCATCAAGGGAGTCCGGCTCGATAGCGGGGACCTGGCCGATCATGCGCGCAAGGTGCGGCGCATCCTGGATGAGGGAGGCTTGTCAGACGTACAGATCGTGGCCAGCGGCAACCTGGATGAATATGCCTTGCAGGCACTGACGGCGGCTCAGGCGCCGATTGACTCCTTCGCCATCGGCACCCATGTGACGACCTCCGCCGATGCGCCCTACCTGGACTGCGCGTACAAGCTCCAAGAATATGCGGGGCGGGCCTGCCGCAAACGCTCCGAAGGCAAGGCGACCTGGCCGGGCCGCAAGCAGGTGTACCGTCATTATGGGACGGATGGTCGCATGGCCACTGATGTGTTGACGCTCGCCGACGATCCTCAAGTGGGCACGGCGCTGATTCAGGCCGTCATGCGGGAGGGCCGGCGGCTGGCTTCCGCGCCCACTATGGACGAGTTGCGGAAACACGCCGCCGAGGAACTGGGACGCTTGCCGGAACATCTGCGGGGGCTTCACGATGGTCCGCCTTACCCGGTCAAGGTGTCCCAGCCCCTGCGCGACCTGGCCAAAGCAGTAGACGAGCAGCTCGCCTAGCGGTTCCTCCAAGCGTCCTTAGTCCTTCCAGCGCAGATAGACGGTCTTGACGCGGCCCTTCGCGACCTCCACGTGGTCCTTCATCTGCGTCTGGTCGCCGCGGGTTGCGGTAATCTTATAGCGCCCGTCCGGGAGGTCCACAAAGAGCCATGGCCCGGTGACTTGTTCGCCTGGTATCTGAAGCCGCAGCGCGCTCTTCGCTTCTTCGATCGTAACCGATACCCGCGTCAAGTATGCCTTTGTGCCGGCCACGAAGATGAGCTTGAGAGGGAACGGCGGATATTGGGCCGCTCGTTCGTCCAATCCCATGCCGGCGCTGAAGTACCGGATGGTTCCGGCTCGATAGAGCGGGATCGTCTCTGTGGCCGTGCTCCCGTCCTCGCCGACGTACTCCAGCTCGATCCCGTCACCAGAAGACGTCATCCGCGCCACGGTAGCGGCCTCGCTCATCCTTTCCAAGGGACCATTGGGATGTGCCAGCGTGAGGCTCACGACAGCTCCGACCAAGAAAGCGCCATACCCTCTCATACCGCCCTCCCATGCTGGGGTAAAGTCTTCGTTGATGTGCCAAAGTTGGCCTAGACATCTTACTCAAGTAGCACGGACAGTGCCATCATTAACTGCCTGTGGCGCTTGGCGACAGAGGATCGGCTCCACACTGTCGCATAGCGGGCCAACCCCGCGATCCGTGCAGAAGAGTTTCCGTTCCCTCCTCAATGTTTTCAGGTCGTTACAGCCCGTCGGTGTCGGCTCGCCTCATGCATGAATCTTGCTATCGTCACTATGCACACACGATGAACCTTTCAGGAGGTGGTGTCTCCTAGAGTTTGTGTGGCAAGCGGCAATTCCATGAGAGCGGCGGACTCGCATGCGCATCACCAAGCAGCTCCTCGATCACTATCTCAGAGAGTGGCTGGGGCCCGATGTCGCGGTCTCTTCTTTCGGGAGGATCGGGGAGGCCCCCTCCGGGCGCGTCTTGAAGGGGTTCGGGTACGGATCGCCGATCATGATCGAGGCTGTCGTGGCGGGCCGCGTGCAGCGCATGGTCCTGGAAACCATGAAGTCGGGCCCGCACGGCCACGAGCATATGGCGGACCGCGCGCACGCCATGTTGTGGGACTACGCGACGTACAATCGCCTGCCCCGCCACGTGCGGGCTTTGGACGTGGGGGCGTTCACGACGGACGGCCGGATCCGGTCCGTCGCCGGCGCACGTGAGTTCTTCGTGTTGACCGGGTTTGCGGAGGGCGAGGAGTACCAGAAGGACCTTGCACGGATTGCCGGAGCGGGGCGGCTGGAACGGCAGGACGTGGCCCGCGTCAGAGCGCTGGCCGATTATCTGGTCGCGATCCATCGCGTCAAGAAGCGCGCCCCCGATTTGTACCGGCGGGCCTTACGGGACCTCATCGGCCACGGTGAATGTCTCATGGGTGTGGTGGACAGTTATCCCACGCACGGGAAGGGGCGCGTCTTGGCGCGCCTAGGGCGGGCGGGTGAGAAGAATTTCATCACGCGCACGCTGTTGGAGTCCATCGAGGTCCGCTGCAACGAATGGCGCTGGCGCCTGCGCGACAAGGCGGGTCGGCTCTCGCAGGTGCATGGAGACTATCATCCCTGGAATGTCATCTTTCGGAAGGGCACGGACTTCTCGGTCCTGGACCGGGCCCGCGCCGAGTGGGGCGAGCCGGCGGACGACGTGACGGCGATGACGATCAACTACCTGTTCTTTTCGGTGCGCCGGTGGGGCGATCTGCGAGGGCCCTTCGAGCGGCTCTTCCGCTTGTTCTGGGACCGCTACCTGGAGCGCACGGGCGATAGGGGCGTGCTGGAAGCCGCGCCGCCGTTTTTCGCGTTCCGGGGACTTGTAATCGCCAGTCCGGTCTGGTACCCGACTCTCGGCCTTCGCGTCCGGCGCACCCTGTTCAACTTCATCGAGAACATTCTGGACCGGCCGCGATTCGAGCCGGCGCGGGTCAACGAGTTGCTGAAAGGACCGACCTCATGAACCAGGCCTTTGCAGTCTGGTTGACCGGCCTGCCGGCCTCCGGAAAAAGCTCCATCGCCCGCGAGTTGAAGTCATGTCTGGCAGCGGCGGGTCTGACCGTCGAGGTTCTTGAATCGGACAAGTGGCGCCGAGTGCTCACGCCTCAGCCGACGTACCGGCCGGAGGAGCGGGATCTCTTCTATCGCGCTCTCGCGTACTGCGGGAGCCGACTGGTGGCGCATGGGGTGCCGGTGATCTTCGATGCGACCGCCAATCGCCGCGAACACCGAGACCTGGCGCGTACCCTGATCCCGCACTTCCTCGAAGTGGCGGTGGTGAGCCCGCTGGAGGTCTGTCAGCAACGTGATACCAAAGGGACATACAAGAAAGCCGCGGCCGGACAATCGGCCACGGTGCCGGGACTTCAAGAACCCTACGAACCACCGTTGAAGCCGGAGGTGACGGTCGAGACGACGCAGGTTGGTCCGGAGAAAGCGGCAGCGAAGATCGTGAATGCCTTACAGGCTTGCGGCTATCTTCAGGCGGCGCGGGAAGCCCAATAGTGCGGTGAAGAACATGCGGGAGCCTCGACGTGGCGACGATGTCCCACCTCAAGCTGTCCGAGAACGCGGTCCGGGTGCTGGAGGCGCGCTACTTGCGGCGCGACGCGCAGAGAAAGCTCGTCGAAACGCCGGAGCAGCTCTTCGAACGCGTCGCCCGGGCCATCGCTCACGCCGAAGTCCTCTTGGGCAATGCCGGGCAGGCGACGTACTGGCAAGACGAATTCTACAAGCTGCTCTCATCGCTGAGTTTCCTGCCCAACAGTCCCACGCTCATGAACGCGCCGCAAGGACAGTTGAGCGCCTGCTTCGTCCTTCCCGTGGACGATACAATGGAGGGGATCTTCGATGCCGTCAAACAGATGGCGCTGGTTCAGCGCTCCGGCGGCGGGACAGGATTCTCGTTTTCCAGGCTGAGGCCCAGGGGGTCCGGCGTAGCCTCGACGGGTGGGGAAGCGTCCGGCCCCGTCTCGTTCATGAGAATCTTCGATTGCGCCACCGAAAACATCAAACAGGGCGGCAAGCGGCGGGGCGCCAACATGGGCATCTTGCGCGTTGACCATCCCGACATCCTCGAGTTCATCGCCGCCAAGTTGGACGGGGCGAGTCTCCAGAACTTCAACCTCTCGGTGGGCGTCACCGATGCCTTCATGGAGGCCGTCCGCGAGGACTCACGCTACGATCTGGTCCACCCGGGCACGAAGCAGTCTGTGGGACGCCTGGAAGCCAAGCGGGTATTCGACGCGATCGTGGACGCAGCCTGGCGCACGGGCGACCCCGGCTTGTTCTTTCTGGATGCCGTCAACCGGGGCAACCCCACGCCCCACCTTGGCGCTCTGGAGGCGACCAATCCTTGCGGTGAGATCCCGCTCTTGCCCTACGAATCGTGCAATCTGGGATCCATCAACCTGGCGACGGTGGTGCACAGTCGCAACGGCCGTACGGCTATTGATTGGGAGAAACTACGCGGGATCGTCCAACAAGCCGCCCGCTTTCTGGATAATGTCATCGAGGTCAACGAGTACCCATTTCCCGACATTGACCGCATGACTCGCGGCAACCGCAAGATCGGCTTGGGCGTCATGGGCTTTGCCGAACTGCTCATCCGCCTCGGCATCTCGTACGAATCGGATGCGGCGGTTCAGACGGCGGACCGGCTCATGCGCGCCATTGCCGAAGAGGCCCGCACGGCATCGCAGAAGCTGGCCGAAGAGCGGGGCGCGTTTCTGAACTGGAAAGGCAGCGTGCACGAAGCGCACAACCACAAGGTCCGGAACGCAACCTTTACGGCCATTGCTCCGACGGGCACGATCAGCATCATCGCCGGCACGAGCGCGAGCATCGAGCCGCTCTTTGCGTTGGCCTACCGGCGCACGCACACGCTCGGCGGCCGGAAGCTCTACGAAATCAATTCCCTCTTGCAGGAGTACCTCCGGCACTATGGCCTCGCCTCCGAGAAACTCATCGCCGGTATTCTCGAGAGGGGACAGCTCGAGGGGATGCCCGGCTTGCCAGAGGAGGCCAGGCGGTTGTTCATGACCGCCTTGGAGATCCCACCGGAACGGCATCTCCAGATCCAGGTCGCGTTCCAGCGGCATGTGGACAACTCGGTGTCCAAAACGATCAACTTGCCCCAGGAGGCCAAGCCGCAGGACGTGGCGCACGCCTACCGGCGAGCGTGGGAACTAGACCTGAAGGGCGTGACGATCTATCGGTACGGCAGCAAAGCCGCACAGGTGCTCGAGTTGGGGGTGGATGAAGAGGCGCATCATTACGACCATGCTTCCAAATGCGATCCTCAGGAGTGCAAGGTCTGACCTCATGGGAGCGGACCAGGAGGTTGAACTGTCTGATACTCAGGTTGGACTACTGCAGGGGTTAAGTCGTGAAGGTTTGAAGGCGGACCGGCAGGCGCTTGGCCCCCCAGGTTCCCGGCGGGCCGTCGAACACCCCGGCGC
>CAZITU010000015.1:0-22400 GCA_964542245.1 uncultured Nitrospirales bacterium
GCCCGGGCGCCCTCACCGACCTTTTGAAACGGTTGGCTGAGGCTAGAATTAACGTTACCGCCATTGACGCCGTCTGTGCAGGTGCCGGCCGTTATGGCGCTCTGTTCTGGGTCAAGCCGCGCGATGTGAAAAAGACTGCCAAGGTGCTTGGCGCCCAATAGCCTCGCGAGGCGTGCTTCGATCCTTCGACAGGCTCAGCACGAACGGTTCGCATTAGAGCGAGTGGCGCCGAGCGGGACCCTGGCGGAGCGCAGCGACTGTGGCTGCGGGAGCGAGCACGGGGGAACCCGTTGCTTCCCAGAATGCAATGGGTCATTTGTTCGGCGACAGCACCCGCACTCAGAATTTCACGCAGATGCCAGCGGGCTTACGATGAGCAGCTCACGATGAGATGCTTCCCCCAGTCCGGGGGCGGAGCGGCGTAGCGGTCCATCTCCGGCTGCTCGGCGAACGGATCGCGCAGCAGGAGACGGAGGCGCTCGATCTCGGAGTAATCCTTCTGCTCCGTCGCCATCTGGATCGCCGTGTGGGCCAGGTAGTTGCGGAGCACGTACTTGGGGTTGGCCCGCCTCATCCGCGCCGCCCGTTCTGCCTCTCGCCCCTCTTCACCGCGGCTCCCCTCGGCCCAGAGACGCACCTTGTACCGAACGGCCCACTTGTCGAAGGCCTCCCGATCCACGAAATAATCTCTGATCGTCTCGTTCCGTGCCTCCGGCTCCTGCTTGAAGCCGCAGAGGGCTCGGAAGAGGTTGGTATAGTCGGCGCCGCTCCCCCGCATCAGCTCCAGCAGGTCGCGGAGCAACGTATCGTCCCCGGACCGCGACTCGCGGAGTCCCAGCTTCGCCCGCATCAGCTCCCCATAGTGCTCTGCGCACACGGCCTCGTAGGCGTCGAGCCCGGCCTTGATCGCCTCGTCGGGCGCCAGCGGCGTAAGGGCCTGGGCCAGACAGCGTAGATTGAAGTAGCCGATGTCCGGCTGGTTCTGGAACGCGTAGCGCCCGTGCCGGTCGGAATGGTTGCAGATGAAGGCGGGATCGTAGGCGTCCAGGAAGCCGAACGGACCGTAGTCGAGGGTCATCCCCAGCACGGACATGTTGTCGCTGTTCATGACGCCGTGCGCGAAGCCCAGCGCCTGCCACTTGGCGATCAGGCGCGCCGTGCGGACCGCCGCCTCGTGGTAGAACCGCGCGTAGGCGTCAGGAAGGCCCACCAGCTCGGAAAAATGCTGCGCGAGCACGTAGTCCGCCAGGGTCTTGAGGTGGTCGAACTGGCGTCGCCAGTAGAAGAACTCGAAGTGGCCGAACCGGACATGAGAAGGCGCGAGGCGCAGCAGCGTGGCGCCGGTCTCGACCTGCTCGCGGAGCACCTCTTCCTCACTCCCCACCACGCACAGGGCGCGCGTCGTGGGAATGCCCAGCCCGTGCATGGCCTCGCTGCAGAGATACTCCCGGATGCAGGAGCGCAGGACGGCGCGGCCGTCATCGTCGCGGGAGAAGGGCGTGAGGCCCGCGCCCTTGAGGTGCAGTTCCCACCTCTCGCCTCGGCTGTTGCGGACCTCGCCCAGCAGGATCGCGCGCCCGTCGCCGAGGCGTGAGACATAGGCGCCGAACTGATGGCCGGCATAGACCATCGCGATCGGCTCGCTGCCCGGCGGCAGGTACTGGCCCGCGAAGCAGCCGACGAACTCCGGCCGCCTGGCCTCCTCCGGGTCAAGGTCGAGCAGGCCCGCCGCGTCCGGGTTGAAGGCCACCAGGAACGGATTCTTGAGCGGCGTCGGCGTGACCTTCGCGTAGAAGACCTGGGGCAGCCGCGCAAAGGTGTTGCCGAACTGGAGCGTCTCGAGCGTTCTCAGTGCAACCATGGGCGCATTCTAGCATAGCGGTCCCAGGGTCTCAGAACGTGATGTCAAACCGGCAGACCTTCGCAACGATAACTAAAGGGGGCGGGGCGTTATACATACCTGAGGTTCTTCGCTGACGCTTAGAATGACAATCAGGGCGATGGTGGGATAAGCAGGGCTAGCCGGATTCCCGGTCCACCCAGGTCCGGATAATGGGAAACAGGATTTCGCTGGCGGCGGATACTTCCTCTTTTTGCAAGTAGATGAGACCCAGGATGGCCATGTACCTCTCGTTTTCTGGATCATCGAGCAGCAAAGTCCTAACCATCCGCTCGGCCTGGACGATGTCGCCGTTAACGAGCAGGCGTAATGCCTCAGCCGGCGTCGCCGCCGCCTGACCACTGCTGACAGCAGGTTTCTCTGTGACTTCCAGTTCCAAGCCATTGAATTCGATCGTTCCCTCGGCCGCCGCCGCCTGGGTCTCACCCGGCGACGCGTCCAGAATCAATTCGAGGGCCGCGCTTTCCAGTTCACTCTCCGCCGGAGGACTCTCAGCAGACGGTTCGATGGTTGGGACGGCGTCGCCCGCTGCGATCGCCTGACCCATGGTCTCCAGTTCCAGTTCGGCAACCTGCCCCGAATCGGTCTCCGAGGCCTCAGCAGTCCCCAGCCGCATTCGGGCCCCGGCATGGGTGGGCGAGAGCTTCAGCGCCTTTTCGTAATACGTCTGCGCGTCTTCAGTCTTCTTGAGCCGCTCATATTCATCACCGATTCGCAGATACTCCTCGACGGCCTCGTCAGTCCGCCGCTCCTGCAAACAGATCTCCGCAATCTTTACGTGGACCGACGTATTGGCTGGATCCAACGCTGAGACCTTGCGGAACAGCGAGAGGGCCTTGAGTCGTCGCCCGGCCTTCAGGTGCAGCTTCGCGCCCGCGAGGTATTCGGCGATCGCTCCGTTTTTCAAACTCTGCAAGGCGAAGAGGTCGCCGCCACGCTCGTGAAGCTCAGCCCTATCTGGCTGTAGCTTGAGAAGCTTTTTGTAAAGCGCAATGGTTTCCGTATGCGAGCCCTGTTTCAGGAAGAGCTGTTCTGCTTTCTGGTAAGCCTCAATGGCTTCTTTCTGTGATTTTTTCCTGACGTAGACGTCGCCGATTGCTTCGTAGACCTCAGCATCTCTGAGGGAATTGTCCAGAGCCTGACGTAACGTTTCAATGGCGGGATCGAATTTCCCTGCCGCAGCGTACTGGCGTGCTTTCTCGATGGCTACTTCTTTATTTTCCGCCATGGCCCCACCCTCTCCGCTAGGTCTTAGATGACACCAGGCTAGGAACCAAGGGGAACAGGAGCAATAACGTTTGGCCAAATTTGGATAGAAGGTTGAACCTCCTCAACAACCTTTGTCAACCGGCCCCGCGCGCTCAGCGCCGGTGGGGTGAGTTATGACCTCCACCCTCTCCCCGACGGCCCATTGCTTCAGGCCCGTCTCGACATGCCCGTGGTGACCGCTTCCGTGTTCTAGCCTCTTGCGCGTTGGGCCTTGTTCTGCTCACTGCGAAGCACACGACATCCTCGATCTGGGGACCGTGGCCGGTCGAAATCAAGGGGACACGCTGGCAACGATGTGTCGCCAGCACGATGATCCCAACAGCCCTGGCCATGAGCCTGTTCCTGCTGGTCGGCGCCATTATCGCGTATCAGGCAGCAGGCTGGGCCGCCCCTAATCCAGGCGATTGGGGACGAAATGGAAATTCATCTGCTGGCTGGCGCCCTGCTCCTCGGGACTGGCGGGCTCCCACGTTCCTATCGTGGCATTGCCTTCCGTAAGGGCCCGGCTCAACTTTCGCCCGAAGTCGTCAAGGTTGCGAACGGGCTGATGATTGATCTCGGCAATGACCGACTTGACCTTGATGCCGGCGAGATCGGCCAGGCTGTCGCCGATGATTTCGAACACCGCGACTCCTTCCGATGTTCTGAGATTCAATTCCTTGCGGATGTCCTCCGTCACCGGACCGACGATCAACCCGAACTCCTCCGCCAGGACTTTCGGGTCCGCGCCCTTCACGCCCGCTGCGTCGGCCGGGGAGACCATGACCAGACCGAGCAACCCCGCCAGAACAACGCCGCCCAGACTCTGCCAACGCTTCATGTTAGCCCTCCAACTCGTTCCAAAGCCGCCCGCTCCATCAGCCGCCCTGCCAGCTTCTATGATAGTCCAGCAACGTTAGAAGGCCATTAAGCGCGGATTAGAAGTGTCTAATGTGGCAAGGGAAAAATTTGTGATAGGCTGATTCTATGGCGGAACTCTTCAAGGGGCTGGAGCGGATCGAGGAGGCGCGGGAGCGTCTGACCGGCCTGAGCTTCATGGCCGGAGTGTTCGTCGGCCGCCCCGATTTCGCCCTGCTCTTCCCGCCGCCGGAGCCGCCGGAAGAGAAAGCAGCCGGCGAGGCCTTTTGCGGGAAGGTCGAAGTCTTCCTGAGAAACCACGTGGACCCGGAAGAGATCGAGCGCACGGCGAAGATCCCCGAGGCCGTGCTCAAGGGCCTCTTCGATCTCGGCGCGTTCGGGATGAAGATCCCCAAGGAGTACGGGGGCCTCGGGTTCTCCTACACCAATTACGGCCTGGTCCTGACGCTCATCGCCGGTTGGAGCAATATCCTGTCGCTCACCGTCGCGGTTCCCCAGTCTATCGGCATCGCCATGCCGATCCTTCTCTTCGGCAACGAGACCCAAAAGCGGACCTACCTGCCGCGCGTCGCCAGGGAAGCGATCTCCGCCTTCGCGCTGACGGAGCCGATCACGGGATCCGACGCCGCCAACATCCAGACCGAAGCGGTGCTGGACCGGTCCGGCACGCACTTCCGCGTCACCGGCGAGAAGCTCTGGTGCACGAACGGGCCCATCGCCCGCTACGTCACGCTCATCGCCCGCGTCCCGGCCCGAAAGGTCCTCCAGGGCGGCACTCCGGCCTGGGCGCCCGCGCGGGAAGGGGAGAGCTGCGACGACAAGGTGCACACCGCCTTCATCCTCCCCATGGACACTCCCGGCGTGACGGTCCGGCAGCGGTGCCAGTTTGAAGGGTGCCGGGGGATCGAGAACGCGCACATGACGCTGGCGGACGTGCGGATCCCCGCCGAGAACGTCATCGGCGAGGTCGGCAAGGGGCTCAAATACGCGCTCACCATCCTGAACGTGGGCCGGGCGATCAGCATCCCGGCGATCTGTCTCGGCATGGCGAAGCAGGCGTGGCAGCCGACGCTGGATCGGGCCAACTCCCGCATCACTTTCGGCAAACCTCTGGCTGAGCGGCAGACCCAGAGGATGCGCCTCGGCCGCATGGCGACCGACCTCTTCGCCATGGAGGCACTGGCGTCGCTCGTCTGGCGCATGGCGGACCAGAAGCAGTACGACATCCGCATCGAGGCCGCCATCGCCAAGATCTTCTGCTCGGAAAAAGCGATCCGCTTCCTGAAAGACGCCCAGATCATCTTCGGCGGGGCAGGCTACGAGACGGCCGAGTCCAAGCACGTCCGGGGCGAGCCGAGCTTCCCGATCGAACAGCTCGTCCGCGACGCCGAGATGTACCGTATCGGCGAAGGGGCCACGGATATTCTAAGACCCTTCGTGGCGCGCGAGGCGCTCAACCCACACCTGGAGCGGGCGCGCACGTACCTCAAGGGGGGACTGAGCGGGCCCCGGAAGCTCCGCGAATGGCTGAAGCTTATCCGCGCCTACGTGCCCTGGTACCTGGCACTCTGGGCGGGCGCGCGCCTGCCGGATCGCCAGGAGCTCCGTCATCCCATGGTCGCGGACAAGCTCGCATACGCGGAGCGCGCGAGCCGGCGCCTCGCCCGCGCGATCCTGTATGCGATGGCGCGCTATCGCGAAGCTCTCCGGGACGACCAAGGCCGGCAGAGCCGGATCGAGGAGATCGGCGAGGACATTCTCACGATCGCTGCCACGGTCCTCTACGCCGAAGCGCAGCACCGCGCGGACGGGAAGGCCGACACCTGGGATCTCGCCAAGGAGTTCTCCCGCGAAGCCGTCACGCGCATTGACGCCAACATCGCCGGCCTCATCCACAACGACGACAAACAGCCAGCCGCCGTCGGGCAGCACGTGCTACGCGGCGAGTACGATTTTCTCAACAGCGGGGTGATCGGCCGCAGTCTCAGCAACTATCAGGGAAAACCGCCGGACGAGCTCTAAGCGCGCGCGTGAGGCTGATCCCGACCGGAGCACGGGCCGCAGGAGTCCTGGCGTGGCTCATAAGCCTGGATCCCGCCGCCGGCATCCAGCTCAATGCGACAACAGTCTTCCAGGAGCGATCTGAGCCGCCGGCGCCCGCGCTGCACGCGCGATTTCATCCCGGACACCGACATGCCGAGCCGTTCGGCGGCGGCGCGCTGCGTCATCCCGTCCAATTCCGTCGCCACAAGGGCTTCCCTATAGTCAGGAGTCAGGTGCTCCATGAGAGGGCGCAAACAGTCGGCGAGCTCCTCATGGGCGCGCCGGGACTCAGCGTCGGACGGAGGCGAGCCGCTGGTTGCCTCCGGCCGTTCCCGCTCCAGGTTCTCCATGTCGCGCCCCAACCCCGCGGGCTTGTCCGGTCGGGTTGCCGACGCACGGTAGTGATCAGCGATGGCATGGCGCGCGATCTGGAACAGCCACGGCCCCAGCCGTTCATTGCTGCGCAAGGTGTCCAGGTTGCGGTGGACGCGGAGAAAGACCTCCTGGAGGACGTCATCCGCGTCCGCCGCGTCCTTCACCCGCCCGGCGACGAAGGCGTGTAGGCGGGCGTGAAACGCGCTCCAGACGTGATCCAGTGGGCCGGCCATCGGTTCTCCTGCGACGTGAAGCAGCATACCGCCGATCGCGGAGCCTAGCAACAGGTTGTCCGCGCGCTCGTCGAGCAGCATACCGACTCCTTGAGCGCCGCCTGCCCGGCCTTTCCGGCAAAGAAGCGTTTGAGGTTCTCCGGGACGTCCGCGAACGGCGGCTCCTCCGGCGCGGGCGCCCTCCGGCCGCCGTAGACCGCTCGAAGAATCGCGTCAATGAGCATGGCCCTGGGCGCTTCCAGGTAGGCTTGGCCTTGAAAGACCCAGACCCGGCAATTGACGGTCCCATTGCAGGCGCAGGCCTCGCAGCTCTCGCATCGGCTCTCGCGTAGCTCCGGCGCAATGTCGCGGCCGTTGATGCGGATGGTCGGCGAGCTGACGAAGCGGAGCTGCCGCGCCTGTTCCTCGGTCCCGACCAGCGTCTTCCGGACGCGGACGGCAACCCCAAGGCTGTGCAGGAGCCGGCCTACGTCGTCCAGCGCGGCTTCGATGTTGGCGTTGGTCCCGATGCAGCGGCTGCACGTTGACAGATCAAGGTAGAGAAAATCGATCTCAAGCTGGGTCATGGGTGTCTCCTTTCTACCCAAAGAGACGCGACAGGACGGAAAAGGACGCATGGGCGTCCCGGGCGAGGGGTTTTGGTTTCTTCAGCGGAGATTAAGACGCTGGAGGATGTCCAGGAGCGGCCCCCGCCGGGCGTAGCCGATCACCAGGACAAGAGCCAAAAGCGTCAGCGGGACGGGCGCAGCGTTCGTCTCGCCGTGGATCAGGTGCGTGGCGGTCGCGCCGATCATGACGCCGCCGAGGAGGAGCACCGCGAATCCCGCCAGGCGCGGCACAAGGAGCAGGATCGCCCCGGCCGCCTCCATCAACCCCACCACGTACATGAACCAGCCCGGGTAGCCCCAGCGGACGAAGTTCGATGTTTGCGCCGGCAATCCGCTGAGCTTCGTCCCGCCGGCCACGAGAAAGACGGCGGCCATCAGTACGGTGAGAGCCCACAAGGCAACAGCCTTCACAACAGTCCGCGTGGCGAGGAAAAGCATGGTAACGAAGCCCCATGCTACAACGCTAGAGCTGGCCTGTCCACTGACCAGGCCTCCGACGACGGCGATGAGCCCGACGCCTTTGGCCATGTCGTGGAGGAACTCGTCGGTGCTGACCCCTTGCCGGTCGGTCATATCCCATGATGACACCGTGACGGCCTAAAAATTACTTTGCCTTCTTGCCCCTCACCCTCTCTCCCCACAAACGGGGCACCCTTCGAGGGCTTCAGGACAAAAGGCAGAAGGCCATGTGTGGTCCTCCGAGCTAGCTCACAGCTTCTCAGAGCAGCAAATGAGCCGGCCCTTCAATTCGCGCATCGGAAGCCGATCGTGGCGGCGCGCTGGTCAGGGACCGCGCCGTTGCGAGTCGCCGCGCGCAGATACTGCGGGGTGCTCTTCCATGAGCCGCCGCGCACGCTCCTGTAACGGCCGGCAGACGGCCCCGGCGGATTGCGCTCCGGCATGACGACGTAGTAATCAATCCCGAACCAGTCCTGGACCCATTCCGCGATGTTGCCCGCCATGTGGCGGACGCCGTATGGACTCCGCCCTTCCTCGCCGCTGTCCACCGCCGCAACCAACGGGATCTCATGGACATGGTATTGGCCGAACACCGCTAATCCCGGTGCAGGCGGCTTGGTCCCCCAGGGAAAGAGGTTGCCCTTGCCCCCCCGCGCCGCCTTCTCCCACTCGGCCTCCGTCGGGAGGCGTTTCCCCTCGGCCCTGCAAAACTGATCCGCCTCGGCCCATGTCACGTAGAGCGCGGGCCACCGGGCCATGACGTAATCCGGCAGGAAGTGCACCGTGATAAGATGCCAGATCAATCGCTGGAGCTCTTCCGGAGGGGATTGACGCTGCTCGCGCAGGAAGGCCAGATATTCGGCCAGGCTCACCTCGTCTCGGGCGATTGCATAGGCGTCGAGCCAGATGCGCCGCTGCGGCTGCTCGGTGTCGTCGAACTGGGTCTCCAGATTATAGGGATGGACCTCGTGCTTGAGGTTAGTTCCCATCAGGAACCAGCCCTCCGGAACCTTGACTATCGGAGAAGGTTGGGCGAGCTTGAGGATGGCGTCCAGGTGAGGGACCAGTTCCGGCCGGGGCTCAGGCCCGGCGTCCGCGCAGGGAGGGGCCGCCAGGCCGGCGAGAATCAGCACGGTCAAGACCGCGACGCCGAACCGCTTTGCTCCCCCCGTTGAGCGAGGGCAGAGCGTGGCTGTAATATCAGAGTGGAAGAATAGACTAAGGGGATGAGCAAAGGGGGCGGGCACCATGAACAAGGTAATAGCCTTTAGCGTGTTCCTCGTCAACGTATTGTTGGCCGGTGTTGTGTTCGCGGCCGCGGCGACCGACGCCAAGCCAGGCGCCGATGGGCGGAAGATCGAGAAGGCCACGTTCGCGGGCGGGTGCTTCTGGTGCATGGAAGAGGCGTTGGACAAGGTGGACGGCGTGATCGCCACTACGTCCGGCTATACCAGCGGTCGCAAAAAGAATCCGACCTACGAGGAAGTTTCGGCCGGGGGGACGGGACATGCGGAGTCGGTGGCGATCCTCTACGATCCGGCCAAAGTCGGCTACGCCAAGCTCCTGGACGTCTTCTGGCGCAATATTGATCCCACCACACCGGACCGGCAATTCTGCGACGGCGGCAATCAGTACCGCCCGGCCATCTTCTACCATGACGAGACGCAGAAACGGCTCGCCGAGGAATCGAAGAAGAAGCTGGAGAAGTCCAAGCCGTTCGACGGGCCGATCGTCACCGAGATCGCGCCGGCCTCGGAGTTCTATCCCGCGGAGGAGTACCACCAGAACTTCTACCAGAAGAATCCGATCCGGTACAAGGTCTACAAGTTCAATTGCGGGCGGGCCCAGCGTCTTCAGGAGCTCTGGGGCAGCAGAGAGTAAGCGTGGCCCCTGGGGCGCTACGACATTTTCTCGGGGCGGTCCTGCTCGGGCTGCTGACCATCCTCCCCCAACCGGCGTTGCCGTGGGGAGACGAAGGTCATCGGATCATCGCCCAACTGGCGGAACGCCGGCTGCACAAAGACACCGCCGAGCAGGTGCGCGAGCTGATCGGCCCGGAAGGGCTGGCGGCCATCGCGACGTGGGCCGATTCCATCAAGACGGAGCGTCCCGAGACCCGCCCGTGGCACTACGTGGACATCCCGCTGGGTCGGCGCGACTATGCTCCCGGCCGCGACTGTGCCACGCCCCGACCGGGCGATTGCCTCATCGGCGCGCTCGAGCGATGGCACGCCCTCCTGCTCGATCCGCACACCGACAGGCCCACCAAAATCGAAGCCCTCAAGTTCCTCGTGCACTTGATCGGCGACTTGCACCAGCCGCTGCATTGCATTGACAACGGGGATCGCGGGGGCAATGAGGTCCTCGTAACGTTTTTCGGGGAGACCACCAACTCCTTCAGCCAGAAGCCCTGGAGCCTGCACGCCGTCTGGGACGCCGCGCTGATCGAGCGCGCGGGCATGACGCGCGACCGGTACGTGGCCAAGTTGGAAGACTTGCTCAAAAAACAGAAGCCGGACGACCTGAAAAAGGGCTCCTTCCGGGAATGGGCGCTGGAGGCGCATCGGGCCGCCGAGGAGGTCGCCTACAAGCTCCTGCCGCCCGACAAGAATATCGGGGAAGACTATTACCGCCGGGCCTCCCTGGTCATAGGAGCGATGCTGGCGAAAGCCGGCGCGCGCCTGGCCCGGCTCCTGAATGACGCCTTCCGGCCCCGCCGGTGAATTGCCGGCGTATGCATGAAAATTCATGGTGTTTGGGTTAGAATAGCCGCCATGAAACGCAAAGACGCCTATACCGTCGCGGTCGTCGGGGCTACCGGCGCCGTCGGCACCGAGATGGTCGCGGTCCTGGAGGAACGCAAGTTCCCGGTGGGCGAGCTTCGTCCGCTGGCCTCGGCACGGTCGGCCGGCGGGATGGTCACATTCCGGGGTGAGGACATCGCGGTCAGGGAGCTGACCAAGGACTCGTTCGCCGGCGTGGACATCGCCCTCTTCTCGGCAGGCGCGGAGATCAGTCGGGAGTTCGCTCCGATCGCGGCCAAGGCCGGCGCCGTGGTCATTGATAACAGCGCCGCGTGGCGCATGGACAAAGAAGTTCCCCTCGTGGTTCCCGAAGTGAACCGCGCCGACCTCGGCAGGCACAAAGGGATCATCGCCAACCCGAACTGCTCCACGATCCAGATGGTGGTGGCCTTGAAGCCCCTCCACGACGCGGCCCGCATCAAGCGAGTCGTCGTCACCACTTTTCAGTCCGTCTCGGGGACCGGGAAGGAGGCGATGGATGAGCTCCTGGAGGAGGCTCGCGATCTGCTTTCGTTCAAAGAAGCCTCGCCCAAGGTATACCCGTACCAGATTGCCTTCAACTGCCTGCCTCACATTGATGATTTCTTGCCGAGCGGGTACACGAAGGAAGAGATGAAGATGCTCCATGAGACCCGGAAGATCATGGGCGATGACTCGATCCGGGTGACCGCCACGACCGTCCGGGTGCCGGTGTATGTCGGTCACTCGGAGGCGGTGAACATCGAGACCGAGAAGAAGCTCTCGGCCAACGAGGCCCGCGCCCTCCTGGCCGAAGCCCCCGGGATTCAGGTGTACGACGACCCCGCTCATAAGCTCTATCCGATGCCGATCGACGCGGTGGGCAAGGACGAGGTCTATGTCGGCCGGATCCGCGAGGATGAGTCCATCCCCAACGGCCTCAATCTCTGGATCGTGGCGGACAACTTGCGGAAAGGCGCGGCGCTCAACGCCGTGCAGATCGCGGAGGAATTGATACGGATCTGAGCGGCTTCGGCAAGATCCTGATCGGCCTCGGCGCCGTAATCGTGTTGACGGGGGCCGTGCTGCTGATGGCCGGACGCCTCCCCGGCCTCGGCCCGCTCGGCAAGCTGCCCGGCGACATCGTGATCAAGCGAGAGAACTTCACCTTTTATTTCCCCATCACCACCAGTCTCCTGGCCAGCCTCCTCTTGAGCTTGGCGGTCTGGTTCGTCCTTCGGAAATAGCGATGAGTCGCCTTCAGAGGATTTCGACAAGCGGCCTGCTCCTCGTCCTCCTAACCATCACTCCGCTGCCCGCTCAAGCAGGCGAAACCATCCGCGTCGCCATCGTCCAGAACGCGGACTCGACCACCGTGGCGGCCTCGTCGGGCCTGGTCATCCGAGCCCCGAACGACGACATTGAATCGAGCGGACGGATCACGGTGTCGGCCGGTCCGATGGGCTTGAGCGTGGACGGCCAGCGGCTGCGATCCGACCGCATCGAGGTGCGCGGGCGTAATGGTGAGGCCACCGTGAACGGGCTGACGGTGGGAGGTCGCCTGACGATCAAGCGCCAGAACGGCCGGTTGGCGGTCATCAACGAACTGGACCTTGAGGAGTACGTCAAGGGGGTCGTACCGGCCGAGATGAGTCCCTCTTGGCACCCGGAAGCCCTCAAGGCGCAAGCGATCGCCGCGCGGACTTACGGGCTCTACCAGATTCGTCAGAACGGCAAGAAAGAATTCGATGTGGCGGCCTCGACCAAAGATCAGGTGTACCGGGGCCGGGCCGGGGCCGACGGACCGGCGGGGTCCGCCGTGGACCAAACCAGGGCCATGGTCTTAAGCTACCGTGACGAGCCGGTCTTCGCCGCCTTTCACTCCACGGCCGCCGGCCCGACCGAGGACGCCGCCAATGTGTGGTCCTTGGACCTCCCGTACCTCAAAGGGGTCGAATGCCCGTTCGACATGAACTCTCCCCACTACCACTGGCGGACGGACGTCGCGCTACCCCTGATCGAGAGGCGGCTCCGGGAAGAAGGCTTTCCCGTGGGGCTCATCGCAAGCCTCGCCCCCGCCACTTATTCAAAAGCCGGCCGGGTCACGAAGGTCCGCATCCTGCACTCAGACGGCGAACTCAACATCAAAGGAGAAGACCTGCGCCGCGTGCTTGGCTATACCATGCTGGCCAGCACGCAGTTTGAGTTCGAGGTGGTGGGGCTCGAGGTCCAGTTCACCGGGCGTGGATCCGGCCATGGCGTGGGTCTCTGTCAATGGGGCGCCAAGGAGTTGGCCGAGCGAGGCTATACCGCCGAGACCATCCTTCGCTACTATTACCCCGGAGTGGAAATCCGGGACCTCGCGAGCCTTCCTCGCCGTTAATCGCTTGATGCGCCTGGAGGACTTTGACTATCCACTCGACGAGTCTCTGATCGCCCAGGTGCCGATCGAGCCTCGCGACCGCGCCAGGCTTTTCGTCATTGATCGCCGGAACGACACGTTCACTCACCGCCGATTCGACGCACTCCCGACCCTGCTTCGTCGCCCCGACCTGCTCGTCCTGAACGACACGCAGGTCATCCCTGCGCGCCTGCTCGGCTACAAGCGACCCAGTGGAGGCAAAGTGGAGGTGCTGCTGGTGAGAAAGAGCGAGCGGGAGAATCTCTGGCAAGTGCTGGTGCGAGGGCACGTTCGTTCGGGCCAGCAGGTAGAACTCCCGCAAGGAAACCTGGCGACCGTGACCACTGTGGGGGAAGGAGGATATGCGGTCATCGCCTTCCCCGGCGGGCTCGACGTCCTCGCGTATGCGGAAAAGGCCGGCACCGTTCCCTTGCCACCCTATATCCATCGCGCCCCTGCCGACGACGACCGCGTCCACTATCAGACCGTGTTCGCGCGCCGGCCCGGCGCAGTGGCCGCGCCGACCGCCGGGCTGCACTTCACCGAACCGCTCCTCAACGCTCTCCGAGAAACAGGGATCCGGACGGCGTACATGACGCTCCATGTTGGACCGGGCACCTTCAAGCCGGTCACGTGTGCGGACATCCGCGAGCACCGGATGGACCCGGAATGGTACGAACTGCCAGCAGAAACGGCCAAGTTGGTAAACGAGACTCGAGAGAATGGCGGGCGAGTCATTGCCGTGGGGAGCACGTCGGCGCGCGTGCTGGAGACAGCGGCTCAGAAGGGAATGCCGCTACGAGCAGGCTCAGGCGAGGCAGCGTTGTTTATCTACCCCGGCTATAAGTTTAGCGTGGTGGACGCGATGCTCACCAACTTTCACCTGCCGAAGAGCACGCTTTTCATGCTGGTCTGCGCCCTGGCCGGACGCGAGCGCATGCTGGGAGCCTATCGCGTCGCCGCCGCCGAGCGGTATCGGTTCTATAGCTACGGCGACGCCATGCTTATCTTGTAATCCTATTCCTTGATCAGCTTCTCGCGCTTTTTGAGGTAGGCGTTGCGGACGGCGCTGTAGAGGTCAACGGTGCCTTCTTCCACGCTTTCGAAGGTTTCAAGATTCTGCGCCCGGTCGTTGACGATCTCGTCGGCCCTTCTTCCCACCGACCCGGCAAATGGAAGGACGTAGTTGAGCGGATCCAACGCCAGATCGAAAACATAGCCCACTCCGTCACGGACAGTCAGGGGAGACATAAACGGCAAGACGAGGTACGGGCCTGAACCGACCCCGTGGATGGCCAGAGTCTGGCCGGTATCCTCATCGCTCTTCTCGATGCCGAACTGGTATTTGGCGACGTCGGTCATGCCGGCGCCTCCGAGCGTGGTGTTGATCAGAAAGCGTGCCATCTCACGGCCCGCGCCGCCGAATTTTCCCTGGAGGAGGCTATTGATAAAACGCTTCGGAAAGGCGACGTTATCAAACACGTTCCGAAAGAGCTGCTTCTCTCCATCCCCGACCACGACGTCGTACCCCTTGGCCACGGGCTTCAGGAGATACCTGTCGAATTTGTAGTTGAACTGAAAGACAGGGTCGTTGAACGGCTCCCATGGGTCATAGTCGCCGGTCCCGTCGTCCATCTTGCCCAGTTTCGTATCGGTCACCACCACTTCCTCAAGGGGTTGGACAGAGGCCGCTGCGGAGATAGAGACAAGAGGACCGATTTCGATTGTCCCAAGCACAAGGAACATTGCAAGCAACGATGCGCTAGGTCGCTCCACGATCACCCCTCCTTTCCTTCCCGCCTCCCTATCAATAGGGTGAAAGAGATTCTTTATCGGTCAGGTTCCGGGAACGCTTTAATTCGGATCAGGAGGGTGCCAGACTAGGAAACAATAGTCAAGAGTCTTGCCTATGCCCCAGCTTGCTGTGGCGGAAGCCGTACCCGAAATAGATGACCACCCCAAGCACGGACCAGATCACAAACCGCCACCAGGTCATGACCGGGAGGAAGATCATGAGCCCCGTGCAGGCAGCCATCCCCAGAATCGGGACGACCGGCACGAAGGGCGTCCGGAACGGGCGCCGCTGGTTGGGCCGGGTGCGGCGTAAGACCCACACGGCTCCACAGACGAGCGTGAAGGCAAAGAGGGTTCCGATGTTGGTGAGATTGGCCGCTTCCCCGATGGGGATGAAGGCCGCCAGGACCGCCACCGTGATGCCGGTGATCAGAGTGGCGTGGTGCGGCGTCCCATACCTGGGGTGGACCGCCGACAGCCAGGGCCACAAGAGCCCGTCGCGGGACATGGCGTAGAAGACCCGGACCTGCCCCAAGAGCATCACGATCAGAACACTGGTGATCCCGGCCACGGCTCCGGTCGCCACCAGCGCGCCGCCCCACCGGTATCCCACGGCGTTCAAAGCCTCGGCCACCGGCGCCTTCACGTGGATCTGCGCGTACGGCACGATCCCCGTGAGGACCGCCGCGACCGCGACGTACAGGACGGTGCAGATCCCCAACGACGCGATGATCCCGATCGGCATGTCCCGCTGGGGATTGCAGGCCTCTTCCGCGGTGGTCGAGACCGCGTCGAAGCCGATGTAGGCGAAGAAGATGATGGCGGCCGCCGCGCCCACTCCCGCAAAACCGTTGGGCATGAAGGGGGACCAATTGGCCGCGTCCACCGCAAAGGCTCCCACCGCGAGAAAGAACAGGACGACGGCAATCTTGATCACGACGATCACGCTGGTGACGCGGGCGCTCTCCTTGATCCCGATTACCAGCAAGGCGGTCAGCACCAACACAATGAGAGCCGCCGGCAGATTGAGCACGCCGCCCTCCGCCCCCGGCGCATTGACGAGCGCCGGCGGCAAGTGGATGCCAACGCGCTCGAGGATGCTCACGAAATAGCCCGACCAGCCGATGGAGACCGCCACGCAGGCCACTCCATATTCGAGGACCAGGTTCCAGCCCGTGATCCAGGCGAGAAATTCCCCGAGGCTTGCATAGGAATAGGTATAGGCCGAGCCCGCCACCGGGATCATGGAGGCGAATTCGGCGTAGCAGAGCGCCGCCAGCACGCAGGCGAAGCCGGAGAGGATGAAGGAGAGAACCAGGCCTGGCCCCGCGCCCGGCCGGGTGCCGTCGCCGACCGCCGCTGTCCCCACCAGGACGAAGATGCCCGTCCCGATGATGGCGCCGATGCCGAGGGCGGTCAGGTCAAAGGCGGTCAGGGTTCGCTTGAGCTTGTGGGGTTGGGTTTCGCACTCACGAAGGATCTGTTCAACAGACTTGATCCGAAAGGCCTGGTGCACGCGTCAGGTCTCCGCCGGGGTTCGTTTATTGACGCGCCTGGTGAGGCGCCGGCCGGCGCGGGCGGCGGCCACAAGGGCCTCAAAGAGAGCTCGATGGGCGGCGTGCCGCCGGTACAGATACTCCGGGTGCCACTGGACGCCGATAAAAAACCGCTTGGAATGATCCTCCAGGGCCTCGATCACGCCGTCGGGGGCCACGGCGCTCACCGCAAGCGCGCGGGGCACCGCCTTCACGGCCTGATGGTGCGAACTGTTCACCCGCACGGAGCCGCGTCCCACGATACGACGCAGCCGAGATCCCGGTTTTACCGCGACGGGATGGCATACTGCGGTGGCGGGGCCCGTCATCCGGTGGGGAAGCGCGCCGGCAATCTGTGTTCCAATATCCTGTACCAGCGTCCCTCCCAAGGCCACGTTCATAGCCTGCATCCCGCCGCAGATTCCCAAGACCGGCAGGTCCCGCCGCCGGGCCTCGGCCACGAGCGAGAACTCCGAGTCCGTCCGTTCTCGGCTCATGATTTTGAAGGCGAACTGCTGCCGCTCGCCGTACCGGCGGGGATCAATATCGGGCCCGCTGCCGGTCAGCAGCAAGCCGTCGAGGCGATCCAGAAGAGCCGCGCAGTGGGCCCGGCGGCCCACAATGGGAAGGATAATCGGGATGGCGCCGGCGGCCTCGACAGCGGTCGCGTAGCGATTCCGCAGAAAGATGGTGGCCTCACTCCCCCCCTGCTCCGGAGAACCTCCGGGATTGAAATCCGGGGTGATCCCAATGACGGGCTTACGCATAGAGGGGGCGCGCGCCGCAGTCGAAGTTCAGCGCCCGCCGCCGCGAGCGGAATCCGGCGGGACACCGGTAAAGCGGAGGTCCTTCTTCCCTCTCAGGTGGTCCGGGGTGACCAAGTAGTCGCCGTCCATCGTCGTGTACCACACCGATTCGGCGGCCCTCTTGTCCAAGCCGGACAGGATGTACGTGAACCCTCCCACCACCCCACCGACAATCGCCAGTGAAACCTTGGCGGCGCCGTAGGGGACGGAACAAACGAAGCTGGCCACGCCGAGCCCGATGTCGGCGGCAGGACTCTCGCTGCCGCTAGCTTCCTGCGCCCAGGCGACCGGGGCCAGCCAGACAGCCAGGACTACCATGACCGAAACCGACCGCAACACGATGCTCTTCATCATGCTCCCATGCCTCCTTATTCCTTCTATGCTCCTTCTATTCTATGCTCCTTATATACAATATCATCCGACGATTCAAGGAGAAGGTCGGACGGGTGGTTTAGTCCCAAGAGCAAGGACGGCCTCGTTGGGAATCCGGAGCTTGCCGTTGCGCTCAAACCGCGCGAGGCTGTGGAAGACCTCCCTCTTGATCGTCTTGCGGGCCCTGGGCGAAACCCTGGCGAGCGCCCGTCGCAACGAAGGTCCCTGCTTCATCGAGTCCCAGAAGTCGGCGGGCTCATTGAAGACCCACTCGACCGTCATCCGCTCGCTGTGCACGTGCTGAAAGCCCGCCGCCCGCAGCGTCCGTTCGATCGCACCCGCCTTCCCGAACCGAAAAAAATCCGGAGCCCCCTCCGGCGGGGTGAACGCATGATGGCGAGTCAGCGCCCGGCGCACGATTCCCAGCGTGTTGACCTTCTGCTGCGCGCTCCAGACGGCGACCGCCACGCGTCCGCCCGGCGCCAGCACACGGTGCATCTCGGCCAACGCGCGTTCGGCATCGGGCATGAGCATCAACCCGAAGCGGCAGAACGCCCGGTCGAACATCGACCCGTCGAGCGCGAGGCGCTCCGCATCCATCTCGCGGAAGTGCACGTTCCGGACGCCCAACATCCGCGCCTGGGCATGTGCCCTTCGGAGCATGGCGGGTGAGAAATCCACGCCGACGACCAGGCCGGTCATCCCGACGCGGCGGGCCACGGTGAGGGCCGGCTCGCCGGGTCCGGTCGCCACGTCCAACACCCACATGCCTTTACGTACCTCGGCCATCTCGATGAGCCGTCGGCCGTACGGCCGGAACTCCGGGATGGCGACCTGGCTATAGCGCCGGGAAAACTTATTCCAAAGCTCCCGCTCGTTCTTTTTGTAAGCCGCCGCGGCCGACCGCAATGGAGATCCTCTCCTCCTATAAATCCAATTCCGTGAGGATCGCCTGGCGAATCGCATCGGCCCTCTCGACCACGGCCCGGTCGAGTGCCTCCAGAAACGTCTCTGCGGCGACCGTTTGGTTCTCCTGCTTGATCCCTGCCGCAATCGCCAAATCGAGCTTCACCCAACAGACCTGTTGGGTGAACAAATCCTTGGCCCGGGATTCGTAGTCCGCAAACATCTCGGCTTCCACCTTGGCCCGGATCATCTCGACGAGCTCGCCGAATTGCCCACCTTCTCGGAGCCGTTCGAGCTGGACCCCCGTGAGCTCGACCGTGACCTGAATCCCGCCTTTCCAGCTTCGCTTCTTGACATTGAAAACGCAGCGCAGGATTCCAGGCTGGGCGGGCACCTCCTCTGGACCGAAAAAAAACGTGATGCGGAATTCGTCGGTCATTGATGGCACAGGGTACGGGGAAATAGACACGCAGTCAATTTGGACGGTATACTCAGGCTCCGCATTCCGAGTCCCAATCAAACTAAAGGAGCCTGTATGAGACAGAACGAGACCGTTGCATTCAGCCTGAGCCTCAACCTCGTCCTTCTTGCCGTGATTCTAGGAGGCTGGCTGGGACCTAATGTCCTGACGTCGTTCAACCCTGACATCGAGAAACCGACGATCGCCAAGTCCGCCTTCGTGCACCAGCTCAGTGCCGTGACCGGCAACGTCACGCTGGGCGAGCGCGTGTACGTTGCGCCGACCGCCTCTGTTCGCGGGGACGAGGGCCAGCCCATCTACGTCGGCGACGAGAGCAACGTCCAGGACGGCGTGGTGCTCCACGGCCTGGAGACCATCGAGGGCGGCAAAGAGATCGCCAAGAACCAGGTCGAAGTGGCGGGGAAAAAGTACTCGGTGTATGTGGGCAAGCGGGTCACGATGGCGCACCAGTCCCAGGTCCACGGGCCGGCCAAGGTCGGCGATGACACGCTCATCGCCATGCAAGCGCTGGTCTTCAAGGCCGAGATCGGGAACCACGTCGTCGTGGAACCGGGCGCGAAGATCGTCGGCGTGAAAATCGACTCGGGCCGGTACGTGCCGACGGGAGCCGTCGTCACCAAGCAGAGCGACGCGGACGCGCTACCGAAGATCACGGACGACTATCCCTTCAAGAGCATCAATGAAGCCGTGGTGCACGTGAACACCCAGCTCGCGGATGGTTACAACGGCAAGAAGCCGGCGGCAGGGAAACATTGAACCACATCACCGCGATCCAGCAGGCCCTCCGCGAGGCCGGGCTAGATGGCTGGCTGTTCTACGACTTCCGGGGCAGCGACCCCCTCGCCGTCCGCATCCTGAAGCTCGATCCCGCACGCCACATGACCCGGCGCTGGTACTACCTTGTACCCGCGCAGGGGACTCCGACGAAGCTCCTGCATCGGATCGAGCCCCACTCCCTCGACGATGTTCCAGGAGAGGTCCGTCTGTACCTCTCCTGGCAGGAGCAACACGAATGCCTGCGGCAAGCCCTAGCCTCGCTTGGCCGCCCATCTCATAAGCCGGCCCGCGTGTGGGGTTCGTGGACCTCGGAGCCCATTCCCATGGGCGCACAGGTCCCCGTGAAGATTGCCATGCAATATTCCCCGATGAATGCCATCCCATACATCTCCCGCGTGGATGCGGGGACGATCGAACTGATTCGCTCGTTCGGGGTGGAGGTGGTGACCTCGGCCGACCTCGTGCAGCGGTTCGAAGCCGTCTGGACCGACGCGCAGTACGCCTCGCACTGCCACGCGTCGTCCGCATTGCGGCGGATCGTTGATGAGGCCTTTGGCCGCGTCCGTGCGGAGGTTATAAACGGCGCCACCTACACCGAATACGATCTTCAGCAGGACATCCTTACCCGCATCGCGGCACGCGGGATGCAAACGTATTTTCCTCCGATCGCGGCCGTGAACGCCCATTCCGCCGACCCGCACTACTCGCCGCCGGCCGAGGGATCGGCGCCGATTCGCCGAGGGGATCTCGTGTTGATTGACCTCTGGGCAAAGGGCACGGCGCCCGGCAGCATGTACGGGGATATTACGTGGACGGGCTACGTGGGCGAGACCGTGCCGGCCCGCCACGCGGAGATTTTCGCCATCGTGGCCTCCGCCCGCGACGCCGCCGTCGCCTTTGTCCGGCAGGAGGTGGGCGCAGGACGGTTCCCCTGCGGCGGGGAAGTGGACGACGTGTGCCGCCGTGTCATCCAGAATGCCGGCTACGGGGATCGGTTTCTCCATCGCACCGGCCACTCGATCGGCGAGGAAGTGCACGGCAACGGCGCCAACATTGATAATCTCGAGACCCGGGACGGTCGGCGCTTGCTCCCCCACACCTGTTTCTCGATCGAACCGGGGATCTACCTGCCGGGCGACTTCGGCATCCGGAGCGAAGTGGACGTGTATATCACCGAGCGCGAGGCGATCGTCACCGGCATCCCCATCCAAACCGCCATCGTGCCCATTCTGGCAACATAAATACCCACTCCCCACTGAGGGAGAGGGCGAGGGTGAGGGGGCTGTCCCCTTTTTTCATGCCGGATGTGGTGTGTTTGACGGAAACGTGGCATACTTCATAGCGAATGAAGTTTGAGGTCGTCGGGCAGATCACCCACATTGAGGTCATTGCATCTGGTTCTAGAGTCCGCGTCCGGCGCTACCTCCGCAAAATCTATGGTCCAGGCCGCTGGCGGAAGCTGAAAGGGATTGCGACTGTCCGGTTGCCGAACGGTGCCCTGCGAAAGGTGGAGATTCATTGGTATGAAGCTCACGGCATCGGTAGGAAAGACATCAAGATTAAGCGGTACTTGGAGGAATCATGAGACAGCCTACCAAATCATTCGCCCTCTGTGTTGATAACGCTGACTGCAAGGCCTCTTTAATCCTGGGCAAGGTGTATCGAGTCATTCCGGATCCGGAAGCAGCGAAGGATGATCTCGTACGGATCGTGGACGAAAGCGGCGAGGATTACCTCTTTCACAAAAGCCTCTTCGTTTTCGTGGATTTTCCGAAAGCTATCGCAAAAAAGATCCGGGAGCTTGAAACCGCTAACGCCTAGCCGTCTGTTGCAGGCGGCGGCCTCCTCCCGAGACCAACGCGCTCGTCACCGGCGTCCCCATCCAAACCGCCATCGTGCCGATATTGGCAATCTATAACCCGTTTGGTGTAGGGGCGTGGTTCATCACGTCCTCCTGTGTCTGCAAGACGTAGAAATCGAGTCTGACCCTAATTACGTTTTGAACGGCAGCCGCCTTACTGCTTAGTCGCTCTACTGGCGACCACGGCGGCGTTGGTGATGCCACTGACGCTCACTGGCACAGCAGACCTCGATATGGTTCCATTGCCAAGTGGGCCGGCGCCCCAGCACTGCACGCGGCCATCGGCCAAGGCCGCGCAGGTGTCACCATCCCCGGTCGCGATCGCCACGGCGTTGGTGATGCCACTGATGGTCATCGGAACCGAAGAAAACGCCTTGGTGCCATTCTCGCCGTGGTTATGCCCCCAGCACTGCACGCGACCGTCGGCCAAGACCGCGCAGGAATAACCACAACCACTGGCGGCCACCGCCACGGCACTGGTCAGCCCGCTCACCGTCACCGGAACCCCAGAGTCTGTCGTCGTCCCATTGCCAAGGTTGCCCTTTCCGCCGAAGCCCCAGCACTGCACACGGCCATCCGCCAGGACCGCGCAGGTGTGCGATCCACCAGCGACCGCCACGGCGTTGGTAATCCCGCTGACGGTCACCGGAACAGCAGACTTGGATGTGGTTCCATTACCAAGTGGGACAGTGCCCCAACACTGCACGCGGCCGTCGGCCAAGACCGCACAGGTATAACCCAATCCACCAGCGACCGCCATGGCATTGGTGATGCCACTGACGGTCACCGGAACGGCAGACCGAACCGTGGTCCCATTGCCGAGCTGACCCGCCCCGTTCGCCCCCCAGCACTGCACACGGCCTTCGGCCAAGAGCGCGCAGGTGTGGTCCCATCCACTTGCGACCGCGACGGCATTGGTTAGCCCCCTGACGGGCACCGGAACAGCAGACTTGGATGATG